>JAYTNC010000115.1:0-1994 GCA_043748515.1 Gemmatimonadota bacterium
TCGGCAAAGAACACCCAACCTCTGTGATTTCAAGCACATGGCATTGGTAGTAGACCGGTGTACCATCCAAGTGTCGAGTCCGCCTCCGCGGCCAAGACCCACCCCCAGCAGGAGATCCACATGCATCGTAGCCCCACTGCGCACACCCTGCGGTCACTGACCGCACTCGCCACCGCGCTCACGCTCGCGGCCTGCGAGGGTTCCACCGCGCCCGGCGCCCAGGCCACCGTGCAGATGTCCGCCCCGGCGGTCGCCGGCGTCAGTACGACCACCGCCGCCGGCCTCACGATCACCGGCACCAACGGCACGCTGCTCATCACCGACATCAAGCTCGTGGTCGACGAGTTCGAGCTGAAGCGCGTCGGCGTGAGCAGCTGCAACGACTCGATGCCGACGTCGTCGGACGACTGCGAGGAGTTCGAGTCGAACCTCTTCGTCGCCGATGTGCCGCTCGGCAGCGGGACGGTCACGGTCGCCAACGACCGGATCCCGCCCGGCAGGTACGACGAACTCGAGTTCGAGGTGAAGGACCTGTTCGTCGATTCCGGTGACAGCGACGATTCCTTGCGGGCGGCGCGGATCGCCCAGGTGCTGGCCCAGTTGCGCCTCACCTACGCCAACTGGCCGGCGGGCGCGTCGATGATGGTCGAAGGCACCTTCACCCCCACGGGCGGCACCGCGCAGGCCTTCCGCGTCTACTTCGACGCCGAGGTGGAGGTCGAGGCGCGGTTCGCCACGCCGCTGGTGATCGACGACGCGTCGCAGGGCGTGACGATCGAGCTGCGGCCGGACATCTGGTTCAAGAACACGAACGGGTCGGTGCGGAACCTGGCGCTCTGGAACTATGCGACCACTTCGTTGCTCGTGGAGTTCAAGGTGGAGTTCGAGTCCGGGGTGGAGATCGAGATCGACTGATCTCGGGATGAAGGCTGAAGGCTGAAGGTTGAAAGATCTCAAGGCGATGCGGATGAACGACGATGCGGGGGAGCGCGGCACTGAGCCGGCTCCCCCGCATCGTCGTTCATCTTTCAACTTTCATCCTTCAGCCTTCATCATCAAGGCAGCGGAATGATCCGCCCCGGCGTCCAAGCCGCCCCCTCCGCCTCCGCCTTCCGCTCCAGCGCCGCCAGGTCGTTCTGCACGAACGCCGTCAGCGCTGCGTGGATCGCCGGGAACCGCTCCCGCACGATGTCGAGCTGCCGCCGCTGGGTCCCTGTGGGCGGTGCGAGCGTGCCGCCGAAGCCGGCCGCGGTGTTCATGCGGCCGAGCAACGATGTCTCGGTCGGCTCGGAGTAGCGGCCCGGCGTGTTGTCGCCGTTCAACTGCTCGCGGATGCCGCGCAGCTTCACGATCGCTGTGCGCACCTCCGCGTCCAACGTGGTCGGCTTGGTGAGCTGCTCCACAGCGCGCTGGAGCGCGTCGAGGCGCGTGCTCACTTCGGCCACGGTCGCGTTGGCGCCGAGCACCACACGCTGCAACTGCTGCGCGTCGCGCTGGAACGCGAACGCCTGCTGACGCTCGGCCACTGTGAGCGTCGCATTCGGGAGCAGTTGCACCTCGAAGGCGACGGGCTGCGTGAGCGCGGTGCGCTCGCCCTTCACGCGCTTGAAGAGCTGCACGCGGTAGGTGCCGGGCACGACGAAGGGCCCGTTACCGCCGAGCGTGGCGACACCCGCGCCGCCGGCCCCTGCCGCACCCTGCACCGGCGTCACACTCGGCCACCGCATGTTCCACGTGATCCGATTCGTCCCCGCCGTGTTCGTCCCATCGAACCGCGACACGATCGCGCCGCTCACATCGCTGATCTCGACCTCGACGCTCGGCGCCTCCTCGTCCTGCTCGACCTTGAGCGTATCCCAGCCGGGGAAGGGCACATCCGCACCGGAACGGTTGAGCGCAGTCTCACGCGTCTGTCGCGCGGCGCGCGCGGTACGCAACGGCGTGCGCAGGTGATACGTGATGGTCGCGCCGACCGGCGGATTGCTCGCGAAGTA
>JAYTNC010000116.1:0-3766 GCA_043748515.1 Gemmatimonadota bacterium
GTGGAACTGAAACAACACACCGAGTGTATTCGTCCTTCACTGGGCGCTGCCATCTGCGCAGCGCCCAGATTCGTTCGCCGGGGTCCTGACCCTCAGCCCCCCTCAGATCACTCTTTCGGACACGACCATGATCCGTCGCATCGCAGGCCTCGCGGCCGTCGCCATCGCTTTCGCCGCCCCGCTGGGCGCGCAGGCCTTCGCCTATCCCGCTCTCCAGCCGTCGCGCATCGCCGAGCGCGAGTACAACTTCGCCCTCGCCGACATGGGCAACGGGGCCGGCACCGGCCTCATCTTCCAGTGGCGCGAGGGGCTCGGCAATCCCAAGACGCAGTTCACGCTCGACGCCGGCTTCGCCGATCCGGACGCCGCGGGTGCCGATGCGCGCCTGATGCTCGGTGGCGGCCTCGCGTACCAACTCACTTCGGCGACGAACGACATGCCGTTCGATATCGTGCTCGCCGGCGGCATCGGCTTCACCACGGGTGACGACATCACGACGGTGCGCGTGCCGTTCGGCGCCGTCTTCGGTCATCGCTTCCCGCTCGAAAGCGCCCTCGCGATCACACCGTTCGTGCATCCGCGCCTGAGCTGGGACCGCGTGTCGTTCAACGGGGCCTCGGACAGCGACACCAACCTGAACGTCGACATCGGCGCGAACTTCGAGTTCAAGCCGCAGATGGCCGTGCGTGTCGCCGCGGCGCTCGGGGACGACGATGCGGTGGCGGTCTCGTTCGCTTGGACGCCGAAGGGGCTGCGTAGGTAGCGCGATGAAGGTGGAAGGATGAAAGAGGGCCGCCCGTTCGGGCGGCCCTTCTTCCTTTGCGGGCGTTGTTACTCACTTCTCACTTCCCCCATCCTACTCCTTCTGCGCGAGTAGCTCCTCGACTAGGGCGGTCGAGCGCTCGGCGGCGCCGAGTCCCTGTTGGACGACGCGCTTCGCTGCGGCACCGGCGCGGGTGCGGGTGTCGCTTTCGCTCAGGATGATGCGCAGTGCGCGCGCGAGTGACTCGCGGTCTTCCACCGCTTCACCGCCGCGCGCTGCGATGAGCAGGCCCGCGTCGCGGCTGTTGGTGTGGCGCGGCCCGAAGAGCACCGGCGCGCCGAAGGCAGCGGGCTCCAGCACCGAGTGCAGTCCGGCCGCGTGGAAACCGCCGCCGACGAAGGCCGCGTCGGCGAGGGCGTAGAGCTCGCCGAGTACGCCGACGCGGTCGACTAGCACGACGTCGTGCGTGGAGTTCGCATCGGCGAGACGCGCCAGCGAGAGTCCGGCGCTCCGCGCCCATTGCTCGATCGAAGCGAGATGCGACGACGTTGGCTCGTGCGGCGCGATGATGAGGCGTGCGTCGGGCACGGCGCTCTTGAGCGTGACCCACGCGGGCAGCAACGCGGACTCGTCGGCGGGCCAGGTCGATCCGGCGACGAGCGTCGGGCGCGCGCTCGCGAGCGGTGCGAGGAGGGCGCTCGACCGGTCGGCAGTTGCCGCGCGAGCGGCGACCTGGTCGTAGCGCGTGTCGCCGGTGACGCGCACATGGTCCGCGCGCACGCCGAGTGCGACGAGTCGCGCGGCGTCGTCGGCGTCGATCGCACCGACACGACTGAGCGCATGGTAGGCATCGCCGAGCAGCGCGCGGCCGAGCGCGCCACCGCGGCCCGAGCCCGCGCTCAGCGTGGCGGAGATCATCCCGAGCGGGATCGCGCGGGCGTGCGCCTCCTCGACGAGTCGCGGCCAGAGGTCGAGCTTCGCGAACACGAGCGCGTCGGGGCGCAGCGCGTCGAAGAGGCGCCGCGCCGCGACTGCGGTGTCGAACGGCAGGTAGTCGGTGAAGTCGGCGCCGAACGTGGCGGCGAATCGTTCGGCGCTCGGAGAGAAATGGGTGTAGACGATCTGCAGGTCGGGCCGCTTGGCGCGCAGCAGCGCGATCACCGGCCTTGCCTGCAGCCCCTCACCGACGGAGGGCGCGTGCACCCAGAGGAGCGGTCGCGTCGCGACGCGTGACTCACGCCCCCACCGCTCGAACCGCTCGAGCGCACCTGCCCGCGCGCGCACCGCGCGCCACGCCTTGGCGTCCGAGGCGATCGGCAGCCGCGCCAGCGCCGCCGCCGTGCCCGCAACGGCCGAGTAGAAGGGCGAGAGCAGGGGATGCACGTCGCGGCGCCGCGAGTTCAGCGCGCCGGGGCCGCCGCGCGCGCCGGCGCGCGCGCGGCCGCGCTCGCAGCCGCGCTCGCGGCGTCGATCGCGGCGTCGATCGCGCGCTTGAAGGCCTCGTACGGCTGTGCGCCGATCACCGGACGCCCTCCGATCAGGAAACTCGGCGTCGAGCCGATGCCGATGCGCGTCGAGCGCTCGACGTCGGCCGCGATGAGCGGGCGCATCTCGCCCGACTTCAGGCAGCGCTCGAAGCGCGGCCGGTCGAGCGGGAGCGTCCGGGTGAGCGAATCGAAGAAGGCCGCGACGTCGCGACGGCCCTTCCAGTCACCCTGCGTGCGGAAGAGCGCGTCCGAGACCGGCCAGAACTTTTCCTGCTCCGCCGCGCACATCGCGACCTCGTGGGCCGGCTGCGCGTTGGGGTGGATGCTTGCGATCGGATAGTTGATGTAGGCGATCTGCGCCTTTCCCGTGCGGACGTAGTCGCGCTCGATCAGCGGCTCGGTCTCCTCGTGCCACCGCTTGCAGAATGGGCACTGGTAGTCGGAGATGACGACGATCCAGACGCCGTCGTTACGGCCGCGGATCCGGCCGCGGTCGGCGCGGGCGATCCGGGCGTCCTTGGCGGAGTCGGCGGGGGCGGGTGCCTCGGCCGCCGGCCGCGCAGACTGGGCGGAGGCCGGGGAGCGGGCGGCGAGGGAGAGCGCGACAGCGAGGAGCGTGTGAAAGGTCTTCATATAGAAGGGGAAAGTAAGCGATCGAGGTGAATGCGCGCGCGGGCGCGTCCTACGAGCGACCTGCGAGCGTCGCGGGAGCGTCGCGGGAGCGTCGCGGGAGCGTCGCGGGAGCATCGCGGGAGCGTCGCGGGAGCGTCGGTAGGTGTGGCACTGGGACACTAGTGGATGTGACAGGGGTCGGACTGCGCGGGTAGTGGAGGTGGAATCCCCGGATTTTGTGTGACTTGGCGCACCATGCTTCGTTGCCGAGTTTTGGCACTTTTGTGATTCGTGTGGTCCAGGTCGCGTTGTTCCAGAGGGTTGCGCCCGTCGTAACTCTACTGTTACCCTAACGGGCCTTCGGTTCCCCCACCCCTCGCGGGGAGGGGCGGTTGGTGTTGTGGCCGTGGCCGCAAATAACGGCTCGGTGATGTTGTTCAGAGGCGATGGTACGTGAGCACGTGACCATCCGTCGGAAAACCCCTTCACGAGGTATGCTCATGCTGGGACGGAACGGGATTCGGGGGCTCAAGGCCTCCATCCTCGCGCTGGTCCTCTCACTCACGACGGCAGTGACCGCGCAGGCACAGGCGACGGTCACGGGCACGGTGACGAGTGATGCAGGACAGCCGCTCTACGGAGCGAATGTCACCATCGAGGCGCTGACGGTCTCTGTCGGAAGCTCCGACGACGGCCGGTACACCATCACGGTCCCTGGTGCGCGTGTGCGCGGCCAGCAGGTCGTGATCCGGGCACGCGCCATCGGCTATGTGCCGATGGTCCGTACCATCACGATCAATGCGGGCTCGCAGACTCAGGACTTCGAGCTCAAGCGGGACGTGAACCGCCTCAGCCAGGTCGTCGTGACCGGCGTGACGGGCGCGACCGAAGTCAAGAAGCTGCC
>JAYTNC010000117.1:0-3482 GCA_043748515.1 Gemmatimonadota bacterium
CCCACGAGATCGCCTGACGACACCGACAACACCCACCGACCACGACGGACGACCGTCGCCCCCGCGCCCTTGGCAGAGGCCCAGTCATATCAGCGGCGCTCTGGGTACTGACAGAGAGTCGCACCACCGTTCGCCTGGTGGGACGGCGAACTCGTGCTGGTACGGCGTCAGTAGCGCGCAACTCGAGTCGGTCAGTTGCTGCGCCGTCGCTTGGCGCATCGGGAAGTCCTCTGTGGCCGACTCCGACCATGGCGTCGCGATCGAGTCGACGAGATCGCCGGACTCCTGCTGCAGGAACTCGGGATCGGTCAGCGAGGCGCGTCCACGCGCTGGCTCCACGCGCTGGCTCCACGCGTACGGGTTTACCCTACATTGAACAGGTGAACCGACTGATGGCTGAGAACTGACACTTCTCCAATACTCCTACCCTACGACCCGACCGTCGGCCGACCATCGTCCGCTGATCGGCCTGGCCCCGGCTTCCTCCCTGTGGTCCTGGCGACGCTCAACGTCAACAAGGCGTTCCCGCGGCTGAGCGTTCGGCTCAAGCTCGCGATCGCGTTCGCGGTGATCGCGCTCGTGCCGTTGGCGACGGTCTCGTTCCTCGGGATGCGCGAAACGGTCGCGCGGATCGAGGAGACAGCGCGCGAGACGATGTACCTCGATCTCGAACTCGCGGAGCGCGAGACGGCGCGCGCGCTCGCGAGCGCGACGACCCATGTCGAGTTTCTCGCGGAGCATGTGCTCTCGGACGTCCTGTTGGACGCTGCCCCCGATGCGCCGGTCCCGCTGGGCGTCGCGCGGCTCGCCTCCGTTCTGATCGAGACCGAGCCGACGCTCTTCCAGGTGAAGGTCATCGACCCCGAGGGCGGCTATCGCCTGGTGCTGCGCGCCGGTGGCAGGGTCGTGCCGCCGACTCCCGACGGCGGCCAGTTCTACGCGTTGATGGCGGACGGCATCGCACCCGGCGAGCACGCCTTCATCCCGGTGGAGGTCGGCGACGTGGACGCGCTCGGCGCTCCGACGCTCGTGCGCTGCGTCGCGATCATCGTGCCGCTCCATCACGCGGACGGCACGATCGCCGGAGTGGTCGTGGGTGAGGCCTATTCCGCCAAGCTCTTCACGCCGTTGGATCGCGCCTCCGCCGGATTCCAGGGCACGACCGGCCTCGTCGACGATCGCGGGCTCATCCTGTTCCACAGCTCGCAGGAGCGCGACGCGGCCACGCCGCTGGCCGCACAGCGGCGACTTCGGCTGGCCGACGACGTCGCGCCGGAGAACACCTCACGGGTGCTCGCGGGTGCCATCGGCAACGTGCTCACGGATGATGATCGGCTCGTCAGCTTCCGACCGCTCGCGCTCCCCGGATCGGACGCGCCGAGACTGCACTTGTATCGGGTGTTGCCGATCGCGGCGCTGACCGCGCCGGCGCGCCGCTTCCTCATGTCGGTGCTCCTCGCCGCGCCGGTGGTCGTGCTCGTCGTGCTCGCGCTCGCCATGCTCGCCGCCGACCAGTTCACGCGACCGATCCTGCGGGTGCGCGAGGCGGCGTGGCGGCTGGCGCGACACGAACCGCTCCCCGCTCCCGTGCTGGGGACGAATGACGAGATCGAGGATCTCGCGCGCGACTTCTGGGACGTCTCGCGACAGGTCGAGTCCGACCGATCGCAACTCGAGGCGCTCATCGCCGAGCGCACGCGGCTCCTCGACCACACGCGCACCGAGTTGAGCGACCTCCTCGCCAACTCCGCCGACGCCATCGTGCTGCTCGACGCGGACGGCATGGTGCGCACGTGGAACTTGGGCGCGGTCGCGCTCTTCGGATGGTCCTCCGAGGAGGCGTGCGGGAAACGGGTCACGCATCTCCTCTTCGATGCCCCCGCAGGCGATAGCGGGCGGGCGGCGGAGTTGCGACGCTCAGGTTCGATCGTGAACGCGGTCACGACGGCCCGCGCCAAGGACGGCTCGGCGATCCCCGTGAGCATCACGCAGACCCGACTCACCGACGCCGACGGGCACGATCTCGGGTCGTCGCTGATCCTGCGCGACCATCGCGAGCGCGATCGGGTCGAGGAGCACCTGCGTCGTTCCGAGCGACTGGCGGCGATGAGCGTGATGGCGGCCGGACTCGCGCACGAACTCAACAACCCGCTCGCCATCATCGGCAATCGGATCGAATGCATGATCCGGGACGCACGGCGCGCCGGCGCCTCCCCCACTCTCGAGCGCGACCTCGCGACGTTGCAGGAACATGTGACGCGGCTGGGCGGGCTCACGCAGTCCCTGCTGCGGTTCGCCCGCGAGGACGACGGTGCGGGAGAGCCGATCAGGCTCGAGGCCGTGGTCGCAGGGATCGCGTCACTCCTGCGCCAGACCTTCGCCATGCGCGGCGTGGCTCTCGCCGTGACCGTGGCCGATCCGGTGCCCCCGGTGGTCGCGGACGCCAAGGCGATGGAGGCCGTGCTCGTGAATCTCCTGCTGAACGCCGCCGACGCCACGCCCGCTGGTGGCCAGGTCGACGTGACGCTGCGGGCGACGACGGTCTCGATCGAGATCGAAGTGCAGGACACCGGCTCCGGGATCCCCGTGGAGCTGCGCGAGCGCGTCTTCGAACCGTTCTTCACGACCAAGGGCGCTGGGCGCGGCACGGGGCTCGGCCTCGCGGTCTGTCGGAGCATCATCGACCGGCTCGGCGGCACCATCCACTTGAGTGAGTCCCCGAGCGGTGGGTGTCGCTTCGTGGTCGCACTTCCCCTCTCCACCGCGGAGGCGGCATGGAAGCGGCTCGCATCCTGATCCTCGACGACGAACCGGCGATGCTCGAGAACTGCGTCCGGATCCTCGGCGCCGAGGGATACGTCTGTGAGGGATTGGCCGAGGCCAAACGGTTCCGCGACGTGGCCGCGTCGTTCGCGCCCGACGTCGTCCTCACCGACCTGCGGATGCCCGGCGCCGACGGCATGACCATCCTCGCCGTCTCCCGCGCCGATGATGCCACACGTCCGGTGATCCTGATGACGGCGCACGCGACCGTGGCGACCGCGGTCGCGGCGGTCCGCGAAGGCGCATTCGACTTCGTCACCAAGCCGTTCACGTCCGATCAACTGCTCGTCGCGGTCGACCGCGCGGCGCGGTATCGCGACCTGACGGTCGAGAACCGGTCGCTCCGCACGCAGGTCGCTCGCACCACCGGAGGCGACGGGATCATCGGGTCGAGCGCGAGCGTCACCGGACTGCTCGAGCTGGCGGCGCGCGTGGCACCGACCGACGCGAGCGTGTTGCTGACCGGCGAGAGCGGGACGGGCAAGGAGGGCCTCGCGCGCGCACTCCACGTCCTGAGTTCGCGCACGAAGGGACCTTTCGTGGCGATCGACTGTGGCGGCATCCCCGCGACCCTCATCGAGAGCGTGCTCTTCGGCCATGTCCGCGGAGCCTTCACGGGCGCCGATCGCGATCGACCCGGCCTCTTCGAGGAGGCTGAT
>JAYTNC010000118.1:0-7000 GCA_043748515.1 Gemmatimonadota bacterium
GCGCGCGTCCGAGGCACTCGCCGAGAGCAAGTCGCGGTTGCTGCAGTCGCAGAAGCTCGATGCGGTGGGGCAACTGGCCGGCGGCGTGGCGCACGACTTCAACAACCTGCTCACGGCGATCCGCGGCTACACCGCGCTGCTGCGCGAACGGCTCGCTGCCGACGCGGAGGGGCTCGACGACCTGAACGAGATCGACGCGGCCGCACAGCGCGCCTCCGACCTCACGAGGCAGCTCCTCGCGTTCTCACGACGGCAGCATGTGGAGCCGCGCGTGCTCGATGTCAACGCCGCCGTGGCGAGCGCCGCGAAGATGCTCGGCCGGCTGATGGGTGAGCGCATCAAGCTCGACACGCTCCTCGGCGAGGAGCTTCCGGCCGTGCGCATCGACCCGAGCCAGCTGCACCAGGTGCTGGTCAACCTCGCCGTGAACGCGCGCGACGCGATGCCCGACGGCGGGAACCTCACGATCACCACGAGCGTGGGCGGCCGCATCCGCGCGACCGAGGGGATCGCCTCCGCGTCGGATCTCCCTCCGGTGGTGATCAGCGTGGTGGACACCGGCATGGGGATGGCGCCCGAGGTGCGCGCGCGCGCGTTCGAGCCGTTCTTCACGACGAAGGAGAAGGGGCGCGGCACCGGACTCGGACTCGCGACCTGCTGGGGCATCGTGCGCGACGCGGGTGGGACGATCGAGATCGAGTCGATGCCGGGTGAAGGCACCGTGGTGCGCGTGATCCTGCCCTCGGTCGCCGAGCGGGCGCAGCCGGTGCCGGGCGAGGACGCGGCAGAGCCGGCGGGCGCCGCCGGGAAGACGGTGCTCGTGGTCGAGGACGAAGCGCAGCTGCGCGCTCTCGCCGAACGGACGCTCGCGCGCGCGGGGTTCCGCGTGCTCACCGCAGCCGACGGCGTCGCCGCACTCGAGGTGCTCGCGCGCGGCGACGCGGCGGTGGACGTCGTGCTCTCCGATGTGGTGATGCCGCGGCTCGGTGGACCCGAACTCGCGCGCCGCATCCGCGCCGAGCGGCCGACGGCGCGGATCCTCTTCATGACCGGGTATGCCGAGGGGGATGCGTTCGGGACGGACACCGGGGCGGTGAGCGACATCGAGGTGCTCCGCAAGCCGTTCACGCCGGCGGAGCTCGTGCGTGCGGTTCGGCGGGCGCTCGTGGGGTGAGTCCGGCTGAGTCGGACTGCAACTGCTGTCACCACAGAGGCACAGAGGACACAGAGAACGACGGTGCGCGGCAGTTGAAAAGAGGCTCGGCGGAGAGATGTCTCCGCCGAGCCCCTTCGACCTGCCGTAGCAGTTCTCCGTGTCCTCTGTGCCTCTGTGGTGAACGCAGTGGCAGGAGAACTCCCCCTACCGCGAACTCTTCGTTGCCACGCCACCCTTCTCGGAATCGACGGTGACGGTGAACGCCCCCGTCCCCTGCACGATCCACTTCACGCGCACGAGCCCGTTGCCGGGGATGTTGCGCAGCTTGATCGTCGCCGGGTCACGCTGCTGTTCGGTCGCGTCGCCGGTGAGCGGGTTGTCGACGATGAAGCCGGCCACCACGCGTCCGCCCGTGAGCGTCACGTGGTCGGGCCGCGTGATCCGGTTCTCGACGTCCTGCTGCGTGTGCGTCGGCGCGAGCCGCGTGTTGAGCACCACCGCGGTCACTTCGGTGAGTCCGCCGCCGAGCGAGCGCGTCGTCACGGAGTCCACGGCCACCAGCGGCATCTGCGACGTCTGATAGAGCGTGAACATCATGTTGCGATGCGCGTCCGACTGGAGCAGGAAGCCCGGCTCCACGCGGCCGAAGTTCTTCTTGGTGCCGCCGATCTCGACGCGCCCGTACTGCGGGTGATCGACCTCCTGCCATTCGACCATCGCCTCGCCCATGAGCAGCAGCCGATTGAAGCGCGACTCGGTCGTCTGGTACTGTCGGTTCTGCGGATTGCCGAATCCGCCGCCGCGCTCGTCCTGCCTGTTGAAGTAGAGGAACGGCGTGAAGAGCTCGTTGCTGAACGTCAGGATGCCGCGCGCGCCGTAGAACCAGTCGAGCTCGCCGCCCCACACGGTGTAGAGGTCCTTCCAGACGATCATGTAGCGGTAGCCGGGGAGGATCTCCTCGCCGACGCGCCCGATCTGGTCGAACACCTGCACGTCCTGCGGCCGGTACTCGTCCTGCGGGACGCCGGGGCCGCGGAGCAGCATGCCGCCCGAGTTGTGGTAGCTCTGCGCGCCCGCGATGTTCGGGTGCGCGGTGACGAAGCGGATGATGTGCTGCGTCTCGACGAGCGAGGTCGGATACGGATCGGATCCGCCCTGCACGTACTGCGGCGCCCAGCGCCACGGCCAGTTGCGGTTGGGGTCGTAGCCGCCGTCGGCGTCCTCGTTCACGAAGCCGTCGCCGTCGTTGTCGAACCCTTCCTGCCCGAGGATGTCGTACTCGCCCCGCTCGCCCGGCAGCACCGGGATCATGAGGCGCGCGTCCTCCGGCGACACGCGGAAGCGGCCGTTCGCGTTGCGGCGGCGCATCTGCGTGATGTGCCCGTCTCCATTGAGGTCGTCGAGATTGTCCTCGTCGACGCGTCCGTCGCCGTCGGTGTCGCGTGGCGCGAGGCCCGTGCGCGGCGAGCTCGCCGTGTTGGGCATGTGCATGAAGTGATCGCGCGCGTCGGGGTTGATCGTCGGCACGATGTACAGCGTGTAGCGATCGAGCAGCGAGTCCACCGCCGGCACGCGGTCCGCCATCTCGGCGAGATACCACGCGGTGTAGAGCGAGAACTCGGAGCCCTGGATCTCGTTCGAGTGGATGTTGCCGTCGATCCACATCGCCGGCTTCTTGTCGGCATCGCCGGTCTTGAAGTTCGTGACCGTGAGGAGCACCATGTCGCGGCCGAGCGTACTCTTGCCGATCGAGCCGACCTTCACGCGATCGGGGTGCGCCGCGCCGAGCCGGCGCGCGATCTCCACGATGCCGGCGTGGTCGTAGAAGCGGTCCCACGAGACCGCGACCTTCGGGTTGGGCGGGGAGCCGAGCGCGGCGAGCGCGCCGGCGATCGGGGCCTGCGTCGCGCGCGTGGCGGGAGTCTGAGCCGTGAGCGCCAGGGGCGCGACGGCGAGCATGAGCAGAAGCTTTCGCATCGTCGCCTACCTCGCGCGGAGTGTGATGGTCTCGGTGGCGCCGCCGGTGTTCGGCGCGCCGACGGTGAGCGTGACGGTCGAGCCGGCATCGCCGACCACCAGCCACTCGAAGCGCTGCACGCTGCCGGAGCCGCGCAGCGCATCGATGTACTGCACCTTCCGTCCGCTCGTGAGCGACTGACCGTTGCCGAGCCTGAGCTCGACCATGACTCGCCGCGGGAGACGCGAGCGCGCGCCGATCGCGGCGTTGGTCGGGAGGTAGCCGTTGTTGGTCACCTCGGTGGAAACGCGCCAGACGCGCGGCGCGACCGCTTCGACGGTGGCCGAACGCGTGAGCGCGACGCTCGGCAACAGCCCCGTGAGTTCGACGACCCAGTCGGCCTGCGTGCGCGCGAGCGTGTCGAGCGTGGCCGCGGACGGGTTGAGCGTCGCGCCGGGCGCGAAACCGCCGACCTCCACCGGCGTGCCGTCGATCATGACGCCTGGCACTGCGGTCCACTCGACGTAGCCCGCGGGATCGTTCGCCTTGAGCCAGCGATAATCGTTGCGCTGCGCGGCGATCGGATCCGGCGCCTTGCGTGCGGCGGTGGTGTCGGCCGGCGCCTTGCCCGGCCACCAGACGCGTGAGCCGAACGCGAAGCGTCCCATATGGAAGTAGGCCCACGAGAGCGGATCGCCCGCCTCGGCGGCGCTCACCGGATCCTGACCGGCGACGGGCCGCGACGCGCGACGGCCGATCTCGGTGAACCAGGCGTTGTCCTCGGGGAGCGTCGCGGTGAGCGGACCGCCCGCGCTCGTGCCCTGCGCGTTGCCGCTGATGCCGGGGACGCGTCGGCCTTCCCACGGCTTCACGAGGTTGTCCTGCATGCCGAGCACATAGACCGCGGCGATGTTCGCGCGCGCGAAGACCAGCTCGGCGATCGCGCGCGACTCCGGCGCGCTGAACTGATGCTGTCCCGACCCGGGCACGAACCAGGCGTAGTTGTTGGCGAAGTTGATCGAGATGTCGGTGCCGCCGGCGCCGTCCTCGTTGAACTCGTCGTCGCCGTCGTCGTCCTTGCCTTCGATCATGAAGCGATGCGTGCCGCGCTCGCCCTTGGTGACGTCGGCACGGCGCATGAGCGAGGGGTCGACCGCGTCGGCCATCCACTCGCCGCCGGCATCGACGCGCACGCGCATCATCGTGATGAGGCCGTCGCCGTTGAGATCGTCGGGCGCGTCCTCGTCGACCGCGCCGTCGCGATCGTCGTCGTCCTTGGTGTCGTTGCCCTTCCGCTCGGCCCGCACCGGTGCGAAGAACGCTTCGCTCGCGTCGGGGTTGAGACGTGGGACGACGTAGATGGTGTTGTTCGCGCTGACGCCCTGGCGCGATGAAAGGAGGCGGATCAGTCGGAGCGCGACCTCGCTCGAGGCGAGTTGCGGGCCGTGGGCGCCGGCGAGGACGAGCAGCGCGGGCTTCTCGTCGGAGGTGCCGATGCGGACGAGCTGCACCGGCCGGCCGCCGGGAGAGGTCGCGAGCGTGGTGACGCGCACCGACGGATTGGCGCGGGCGATGGAGTCGAGCGAGGCGGCGAGTCGCGCGGCGGTGTGGTAGCCGGCGGTGCGCGACTGCGCGAGTGCCGGGTTGGCCAGGAGCAGCAGAAAGGCGGCAAGCGCAATGGAGCGGACGTGTGGCATCGCGATGGGTTCAGGGTACATGCCAAACTACGCGCTCGATGCGCGGTCTGTTCAGGGCCGCGAGGCCTGCCGGTAAGGGTCCCACCGATGGACTCCACCACGACGACCCGATAACCTGAGAACGTCGTCGCGACGCTCCGTGAGTTCCGAAGATCCGATGCCGCCCAGCCTGGTCACTGCCGCTCCGACGCTCGCATCCGACACGGTCGCGCAGGTCGGGGCGTGGCGCCGGCACCTGCACGCCAATCCCGAGCTCTCGTTCAACGAAGCCGAGACCTCGAAGTTCGTAGAGGACACCCTCAAGGCGATCGGCGGACTCGAGATCCACACGCCGACGGGACGGCCGGGACCGGTGCTCGCGATGCGCGCCGACATGGACGCGCTGCCGATCACCGAGGAGACCCAGGTCCCGTTCGCGTCGACGAGGTTCGGCGTCGTGCACGCCTGCGGACACGACGGACACACCGCGATGCTGCTCGGCGCCGCGCGCGAACTCGTCGCGCGCCGCGACACGTTGTGCGGCGAAGTCCGCTTCCTGTTCCAGCACGTCGAGGAGACCTTTCCCGGAAGCGCGGACGAGATGGTGTCGCGCGGCGTGATGGACGGCGTCACGCGCGTGAGCGGCGCGCAGTTCCACGCGGGCACCACGCACAACGTGATCCCCGAGACCGCCGAGATGGTGCAGGTCGTGACCGACGTCTGCGGCGCCGACGCGGTGACCCCGATGCGACCGGTGATGGTGCGCGAGGACTTCTCGGCGTTCCAGCAGAAGGCGCCGGGGACGTTCTTCTTCGTCGGTGCGGCCACGCGCTACTGCGCGCCGCGTTGAGCTCCGCCCGGCGCGCGTGATCGGCACGCGTCGGAGCAGTACTTCACGTTCTCCCAGTCGCGTTCCCACTTCTTGCGCCACACGAACGGCGGGCCGCAGGTGAGGCAGGCCTTGGTGGGGAGTTCCGATTTCTTGCGCATCCTGGCCATGCGAGCGCTCCCTAGAGCAGCGTGAGCGAACGCGGCGGTGCGCCGCCATTGGACCGGATCTCCGTGGCGCGCGCCCGGATCGCAGCACGCTCCTCCGCCGGGATGCGCGCGAGATTCCTCACCTGCAACGCCATCCGGTTGTTCGCCGCGAGCATCGGCTCGTGCCGCATGAGGAAGTCCCAGTAGAGCGTCGTGAACGGGCAGGCGTCGTCGCCGGTGGACTTGGCCGGGTCGAAGCGGCAGCGCGAGCAGTGGTCGCTCATCCGCTGGATGTACCTGCCCGTCGCGACGTACGGCTTGGAGGCCATGATGCCGCCGTCGGCGTACTGGCTCATGCCGATCGTGTTGGGGAGCTCCACCCACTCCACCGCGTCCACGTACACGGCGAGATACCACTCGTGCACACGCTTGGGCTCCACGCCGAGCATGAGCGCGTAGAGGCCGGTGACCATGAGCCGCTGGATGTGATGCGCGTAGCCCAGGCGCAGCGTCTGCCCGATCGCGTCGCGCAGGCAGTCCATCTCGGTGTCGCCGTCCCAGTAGAACTGCGGCAGCGCCTCGTGAGCGCCGAGCGCGTTCCCCTCGATGTAGCGCGGCATGAAGAGCCAGTAGATGCCGCGCACATACTCGCGCCACCCGAGGATCTGCCGGATGAAGCCCTCGGCGGCCGCGAGCGGGACATCTCCCTTGCGGTACGCGCGCTCGGCGGCGTGCACCGCCTCGCGCGGGTCGAGGAGCTTGAGGTTCATCGCCGCGGCGATCCGCGAGTGGAAGAGCCAGGGCTCGCCGTGCCACATCGCGTCCTGGAACTCGCCGTAGCGCGGGAACCTGTGCGCGATGAAATCGTCGAGCGCGCGCCGCGCGTCGGCGGGCGTGACGGGCCAGTCGAAGGCGGTGAGGTCGCCGGGATGCGCGGCGAATCGCTCGTTCACGAGCGTCAGCACCTCGCGGGTGATCGCGTCGGGCGCGAAGGTGATGGGCGCGGCGTGCTTGGGTGGGCCCTTCTTGCCGAACGCACCGCGGTTCTCGGCGTCGTAGTTCCACTCGCCGCCCTCGGGTCCACCCTTCGCGTCGAGCAGCACGCCGTGCTGGCGGCGCAGTTCGCGGTAGTAGAACTCGAGACGCAGCTGTTTGCGGCTCTTCGCGTGCGTGTTGAACTCCGCGAGCGTCGCGAAGAAGTGGCGATCGGTGCGCGTCTCGAGCGGCGTGCGG
>JAYTNC010000119.1:0-8132 GCA_043748515.1 Gemmatimonadota bacterium
GGGCGCTCGCTCCGGAGCAGTGCGTCGAACGCATCGACGTCCACGCCGCCCTCGGGCGCATCGGGCGCGCGCACCACGCGCACGCCGCGGCGCTTCGCGAGCGAGAGGTACATCAACTGATTGGAGACGTAGTCGTCGCTCGACGTGAGCAGCACGTTGCCGGGGGCGAAGTCGAATGCCGAGAGCGCGAGCGCGAAGCCCTGCGTGGCGCTCGCCATCACCGCGATGTTGCGCGGCAGGGCGCCGACGAACGCGGCGATCTCGCCATACGCCGCGCCGATCTTCCCCGCCGCCGCGTCGGCGGCCTCGTAGCCGCCCTCGAGCGCTTCGCGGCCCAAGTGCGCGGTGATGGCGTCCTTCACCACCGACGGCATCAACGACGCGCCCGCGTTGTTCAGGTGCACCCGCGTCGCGCACCCGGGGGTGTCGGCGCGCCAGCGCGCGAGCTCGTTGCTCACCGGTTGCGGCATTGCGGGCGCTGCGGCGGCAGGTTGGCGCAGCGGATCGACTCGTCCATGCCCTGCGCGAGCGTGCCACAGGCGGTGTTCACCGCCGATCGCAGCGCCTCGTTCTGGTCCTTGGCCGAGGCGGTCGCGCAGTTCTCGCTGCCGTTGAAAGTCACGCAGGCGGTGCACTCCACCTGCTGCGCCGCGAGCGTCGAGTAGAGCAGGAGGCCGGCGAATCCCGCCAGCAATGCGATCGTGATGAGCGTGCTGCGTTTCATGGGAGCCTGGTCGGATTGATCCGCATCGAGCCCGGCAGGGCGTCGAGCAACGTGTTGATGTCGGCGGCGCGGTCGAGCGTCGTCACGAAGGTGAGCCCGTCGAGCGTGACCACGAGCATCCGGCTCACGCCGTACATCACCACCTGGCCGTACCCGGCGTGCACGACGTTGCAGTCGGCGTCGACGAAGTGCACATGTCCCGACGCGCCGTTGCCGTCGTCGTCGAGCTCGCGCGCGCGGCGCAGCGACGCCCAGGTGCCGACGTCGTCCCAGCCGAACTCGCCGAGCAACACGAGCAGGCGATCGGTGCGCTCGAGCAGTCCGCGCTCCAGCGAGGTGGCGCGCACCATGCCGACGAAGGCGGGCAGGTTCCCCGACGCGAGCGCGTCGAGCGCGTCGCGCACCTCCACGGTGTGCGTGCGCAGCTCCTGCAGGATCGTCCCGGCCGCGCCGACGAGGATGCCGCCATGCCACAGGGCGCCGTCCTCGATCCGCGACTCGGCCTCGGCTTCGCTCGGCTTCTCCACGTACCCGCGCGTCATCGCGGCGCCGCCGCGTTCGAGCGGCGTGTCGATGTCGAGCGCGAGGCCCGGCATCACGTAGCCGAAGCCCGTCTCGGGCCGCGACGGGCGGATGCCGATCGACACGAGCGCGCGCTCACGCGCCGAATAGTCGGCGGCGCGGCGCAGCGTGCGGCGGAACTCCGCAGGAAAATCGATCGCCAGGTCGGCGTGGATCGCGCAGCAGATCGCGCTGGGGCCGGCGCGGCGCGTGAGTTCCTGCGCGGCCCAGGCGAGCGCGGCCGCGGTGCCGAGCGGACGCGGCTCCACGAGGACGTTCTCCTCGGGCACGTCCTTGGTCACGGAGCGGATCGCCGGCGCGATGTCGCGGCTCGTGAGGATCAGCACGCGCTCGGGCGGGATCGCCGGCTGCAGGCGGCCGACGGCGTCCTCGATCAGTGTCTGCTCCGAGACGAGCGCGAGCAGCGGCTTGGGACGGGCCGGCGTCGAGAGCGGCCAGAAGCGCGAGCCGATGCCGCCGGCGAAGATCACCGCCCAGAGGGCGACATCCGTCTCGGGTTCATCGACCGCAGCCATCTGTTCGGCGGGCAAGGTGCCCGCGGCGGTCCCGGATTCAGGACCGTCGGTGGGGAATCCACTCGGTTGCTTCATCGTTTGCTAAGGTACGGGCGGAGCGAGATGATCGCCACCGCGCCGACGATCAGCGCCATCGCGAGCACGAGTCGCCCGGTCAGCGCCTCTCCCGCGAAGCCCCAGCCGAGCAGCATCGCGACCACCGGGTTCACGAACGCGTAGGTCCCCGCGAGCGCCGGTCGCACGTTGGCGAGCAGCCACTTGTACGCGCTGAAGCCGAGGATCGAGCCGGCGAGCACCAGGTACACGAGCGCCGTCACCGCGCTCGGCGTGAACGACGCGGCGGTCACCCGCCCCCACTCGCCGCTGACCGCCGAGACGAGCACCATCGCCCCGCCGCCGAGCAGCATCTCCATGCCGGTGCCGAGGAGCGGCACCGGGAGTGGCGTGAGCGTGCGGGCGTAGAGCGAGCCGCCGGCCCAGGCCAGCGTGCTCAGCAGCAGGACCGCGAGTCCGAGGCCGCTGACGTTGCCGCCGCCTTCGTGCGGCACCACCAGAAGAGCGATGCCGAGCAGGCCGAGCGCAATTCCCGCGACCTCGACGCTGGATGGGCGCACGCCGCGCGCGCCCATCCAGCCGAAGACCATCAGCCAGAGCGGGACGAGCGAGACCACCAGCGCGATCACGCCGGAGGGCTCGCGCTGGGCCGCCCACGTGACGGCGCCGTTCCCGAGGGCGAGCAGGCTCACGCCGACGATGGCGGCAGTGCCCCACTGCGAGCGCGTCGGACGGGCCGCGCCGCGCAGGCGCAGGAATCCGTAGAGGAGCGTGCCCGCCATGACGTTCCGGAACCCGGAGGTCAGGAACGGGGGCAGGTCCCGCACGGCGATGGCCACACCGAGGTAGGTCGAACCCCAGATGAACCAGGTCGCGGCGATGGCGAGGAGGATGCGAAGGCGCACCGGTCAATACTAATGAGCGCGTGACCCGTCATATTCACTCCATGATGCGCTCCACTCCCTCGCATGCGCGTCGACTCGTCGTCGGAGCGCTCCTGCTCGCCTCAGGCCTCCCGCGCACCGCTGCGGCGCAGATCGGCACCTGCGAACCCGCGCGTACCGCACTCGTGCTCGCCGGCGGCGGCTCGAAGGGCCTCTCGCACATAGGGCTGCTGCAGGCGCTCGACTCGCTCGGCATCCGTCCCGACCTGATCGTGGGCACGAGCATGGGCGCGATCATCGGCGCGATGTACGCCTCGGGCGAGAGCGGTCGCGAGATCGAGACGCGGGTGCGGGCGGCGCGACTCGACCAGATGATCCGCGACTACGAACCGATGGTCTCGTCGTCGCTCGGCGGGCTCAAGCCGTTGGCCGTCTGGGAGCGCGAGACGACCAAGTGGGTGATCCAGACCGGGACCGTGCGCGAGGGCGAGGTGAGCGCGCGCCTCTCGCGGATCGCGCTGCGGGCGAATCTCATGGCGCGCGGCGACTTCGACCGGTTGCCGATCCCCTTCCGCGCGGTCGCGACCGATCTCGACGACCGCTCGGTGGTCGCGATCGGCACGGGCGACCTCGCGCTTGCGTTGCGCGCGAGCATGGCGTTGCCGCTTCTGCTGCGCCCCGTGGTGATCGACGGCCGCACGCTCGTCGATGGTGGACTGTCGTCGAACGTGCCCGTCGGCGTGGCGCGCGCGATGGGAGCGGAGCGGATCATCGTCTCGACGATCGCGAGCCCCAAGCCCGACGCCGCCGCGTTCGAGGATCCGCTCACCGTCACGAGCGCCGTCTTCGAGTACCTCTGGGTGCAGGACTCACTCCACCTGAAGTCGTTCGACGTGCTCGTCCCACAGCCCACCGCCGCGTACGGCATGATGGACTTCGAGCCGCCGATCATCGACTCGCTGATCGCGCTCGGCCGTCGCACTGCCGATGCGGCGCTGCGCAGCGCGAGTTGCGTGCGGCCGGTCGCGCGCGGGCCGATCGCGGGCGCTCTGCCGGACTCCGTGGGCCGGGCGCGGATCTCGGCGGAGGGGATCCGCGACGGCGATGCCGTGCTGCGCTCGCTCGCGCTCGTGCCGCGCACGTCGCTCGTTCCGGAGCGCGTCTCGAGCGGGATCGGACGCTTCACGGCACAGGAGCGCTATCGCGGACTCTGGCTCAATCCGACCGGCCGTGGCGAACAGGTCGACTTCGACGTGCTGCTCGATCCCGCGCCGAGCAAGTCGTTCGGATTCGGCGTGGCGTTCGATCACATGATGTCGGGGCGCGTCTGGGTGGGCGGCGTGAACCGCAACGTCTGGGACAAGGATCTCGAGGGGACGGTGCTCCTCACGGCGGGCACCTACCGCGCCGACTTCACGGTCGCCGCGCGCCGTCGCGCGCGCATCGGCCATCGGTACCTGCCGGTCGGTGGCTCGATCGAGTTCATCACCGAGGACATCCGACAGTATCAGGGGGAGGGCGAGCTCCCGACGCTGGACGCCGATCAGGCGAGCCTGGCGATCGGCATGCGTCCGTTGTTCGAGCCCGGTTGGACCTACGAGCTGGGCGCCGCGTATCGCATCTGGCGCCAGCCGCTCACGTCCTGGCGTGGCACCGTGGGCGCGCGGTACGCGCTGCGGTTCCGCACCGGAGGCTCACCCGAACCGGCGTTCGACTTCGATGCGATCGGACTGCGCGCCTGGCAGCGCGTGCATCTGCAGCTCGCGCACGCCGATTCGATCGGCCTCGTGATGATCCGGTCGAAGCTGCGCGCGGCCTGGGGGCGCGAGCTTCCCCTGCAGGAGACTTTCGTGCTCGGGGGCATCGACGGCTTCGCGGGGCTGCGCATGACGGAGAAGCGCGGCGATCACGAACTCTTCGCCTCGCTGCTCGTGCGCTGGCCGATCGTGGGCCGGTTGCACGGGCGCGTGGAGCCGATGGTCGGCGTCTCGGGCAATGGCGATTTCCTCTCGGGCCCGCAGGAGTTGGACGGCATCCTGCTCTTCGGCGGACGGATCGGCGTGGAGTTCGAGACGCCGATCGGGCCGATCCGCGTGGAGCAGGGCTTCAACAATCTGAACCGGCGGCAGGCGCTGGTCCGGCTGGGACTCTGGTTCTAGCGGTGGACCAGCGTCGCGCTCAGCGACAGCTCAACGACAGGGCACGGAAGGCCGACTGCGGTTCTGCGGCGGCAATGACGCTCCCCGGCTGATGCCGCCCGCCGACTGCTGCACGGCGATGGCGGCCGGCGGCGGCTTGAGCGCCTTCCGGATCCGCGCGACCTGACGCACCGGCTGCCCCTCATGCTGCGCCGGCTTGTACCGGAACGAGCCCAGCTGCGATCGCACGTAGGCGACGAACTCCGCGTTGTTCCCGTCGACCACGACCACCGTGCCTGTGGTGTCGGGCACTCCCGCGGTGTCGACGACGAACTCGAACTCGGCGATGAGGCAGGTCACGTCGCGCGGGAAGTCGAACGTGATCCGCGGCTCGCGTCGCAGCGAGGCCTTGGTGTCGACGTCGCAGTCACGCATGGCGGGTCCGCCCGCGAGGTGCACGGCATCGACCGCCTCGACCGAGCACTTGTCGTTGCCCCGCTGCGCTTCGGCCAGGGCCGGCAGCAGCGCGAGGGCGACGACGACAATCAGCGGACGCCGCATGAACGTTCCTCCAATGGGGACACGACGACGGGCGCGATGAACGACGAGCACGATGTTGGCGCGTCCTCGGCTCGGGGACCAGGTCAAAGTATTTCGACAGGGACCGCAATCGCGCAAGCGGCGGGGGACGGTCGGAGCGCTGTTAACGCTCGGGCGCCCTGCCCCCTAAGACTCGGCGCGCCGCTTTAGCCCTTCGGCCTCGAGACCCACGTACCGCGCAGTGATCCCGCGCGTGAAGCGCAGCAGCAGCGCGCTGAATACCCCGTCGTACTCGAGCGAGAGCGTCACGCGACAGCCCCCCGCCGTGGGGACGATCTCATGGCGCCCCGTCACCGTGAGCCCCGGCCCGATGCTCACCCAGACGAATCCGCGCTCCGGCTCGACGTCGGTGACGAGCCACTGCGCTGCGGGAAAGCGCGGCTGCTTCACGATCGCCCGGCTCCCCACCTCGATCGGCGCACCGGTGTAGAGCCGCACGCGGCTGACCGACTGCGTCCATTCGGGCCATCGCTCCACGTCCGACATCACCGCCCAGACGCGGGCGGGGGTGGCGGCGATCTCGACTTCGCGGACGACATCGGGGGGACGCATCGACCACTACCGCGTCGCCTTCGCGAGATCGCCCACGGCACTCGCCGCCGTGTGCGCCTTGGGTGCGTCGGCGGCCGTCCGGGCCTCGCCGTGCATCCGCGTCGCGAGCGCGTTGAGCGCGGTCACGCGTGCCGCGCCGTTCAGCCGCTCAGCCGCCGCGAGATCCGCGCGCGCCGCACCCACCCTGTCCGCCGCGATGCCGTTGCCGCGCTCGAGTTGGTCGAGATACGCCCGCGCCAGCGCGAAGCTCGCCGGCCACACCATCTTCGGCTGCGACTGCGCGTTGAGGTGATCGTACTTCACCGTGTTCGCCGCGTCGATCTCGTTCTGCGAGATGAACGCGCTCGGTACGAGCGCGAACACGTCGAGCCCGCGCGCGATCTCGCTGCCGTAAATCCGCCCGCGATAATGATAGGCCGACCAATAGCCGCCGAGTGTCGGACGCTTGGCATCGATCGGCCCACGATCGAAATAAGCGATCTCGGTCGGTGCGGCGCTATTCGTGAAATCGAATACCGACAGTCCGCCCTGATACCAGGCCTGGACCATGATATCGCGCCCCGGAACGGGGACGATCGAGCCGTTGTGCGCGACGCAATTTTCCTGCTCGGACTGCGGCGCGGTCAGCTTGTAGGTGCCCTTGCGGACGAGCTTGCCGCCCTCGATGTCGTAGATGGCGTCTGCGCCCCAATTGCGCGGATCGAAGCTGCGGCAGCGCGGGCGTCCGCCGCCGCCCCATTCGTCGGTGAACAACACTTTGGTGCCGTCGTTGTTGAACGTCGCCGAATGCCAGTAAGCGAAGCCGGGGTCGCTGACGACGTCGATCCGCTTCGGCTTTCGCGGGTCGGAGATGTCGAAGATGATGCCGTTGCCCGAACAGGCGCCGGCGGCGAGCTTCCTGGTCGGGAAGACGGTGATGTCGTGGCACTGATTGGTGACGCTGGTTTCCTGACCATCGTCGATCAGCTTGCCGCCCTTGCCGAGCCCGGCGAGCCGCCCGGTCTTCTCGTCGGCGAACACACCGGGGCTGGCGACGATCCGCGCCGCGGCCGGGTTGGCGACCGGGATTTCGATGATGTCGATGCGGAACAGCGCGGTGCGGTCGTCGCCCGCGATATCGCCGACGCAGCCGGCCAGTTCCTCGCCCTTGCGCACGCCCGACGTGCCCGAATTATAGACGAGGATTTTGCCGTCGCCCTCGGGGCCCTTGACCACCGAATGGGTGTGGCTGCCGCGGCACGTCTGGACCTGCCCGACCTGGCGCGGGCGGGTGATGTCGCTGATGTCGAAGATGCGCAGGCCGCGGAAGCGCTCGGAGCTGATGTCCTGGCTATTGCCCTGCAGCCCGCAATCGGTTCGCCCGCGCCCCTGTTCGACCGACATCAGCAGCAAATTGCCGACCACCGAGACGTCGCCCTGGCCGCCGGGGCAGACCACCGAGCTGATCTGACGGGGGATGCCGTTGGGCCCGAGCTGATAGATGTTGAAGCCGTGATAATTGCCGGTGAACAGCTTGTCCCCGGCAAACGCCATGTCGGTCTGCGCGAAGCTCAGCAGCGGATTGCGCTCGGACCATTCGACCCCCTCGGCCTTGGCGTCGCCCGGCTTGGGATCGTCGCCCGGCTTGGCGCCCTTTTTGGCCTTGGGCGGCGGCAGGTCGCCCGGGTTGGCGGGGTCGAAGAAGCCGGCCGGGCGCGGCAGCGAGGCGATCTTCTCGAGGTTCAAGATGGCTTGGCCGGCGTCGGCGAAGCCGGCTTTGAGATCGACCCGGGGATCACCCGAGAAGGTCGCGCGGAGCGTGTCCATCTTCTTGATCTCGGCGGTCTGCTCGTTGCTGACATCGTTGACGAATTGATACAGCACCGGGTCGGACGCCGATCCGGGCAGCTTGGTCAGCGCCTCGACCATGTCGACCGCGCCGCGGTGATGCGCGATCATCAAGTCGAGGAACTGACGGTCGAAGGCGGTGCTCTTGGATGCGGCGAGCGCGGCCATTTGTTCGGGGGTGGCCATGCCCTTCATCGCCGGGCCCGAGTGGTCCATCGTGTGGCCCGGCATCGCCATCATCGAGTGGTCCATCGCC
>JAYTNC010000120.1:0-2047 GCA_043748515.1 Gemmatimonadota bacterium
TGCAGGGAGTGATGTGCGTGACGTGCATCTCGCGGACGGTCACCGCGCCGGCGGGACGACGGTGTCGCCGAGCACCGCGCGATTGGTCCGGTACGGCGAATATCCGGTGCCCCAGTCGATCGAGACCACCTCGTGCCAGACGCGCGCGCCTTCGACATGCACGACGAGGTAGTGATATGGATTCTCGCCGCGATCCATGCCCGGCTTGACCAGGTGCTGCAGGCGCAGGGAGTCGGCGGCTCCCGCGGCGAGATACGGCTGGAGGTCAGGCTCACCCATGTACGGATAGATCGGCGCACCGCCCCCGCCCGTCACGAGTTGGTCCATGCGACGCCACCGGCCCGAGGCATCGCGCCAGCGCTCGACCCTGTGCTCGAAGAGATGCTCGTGGCCGGTGAACACCAAGTCGACGGCGTGCGCGCGGAAGAGCGGCATCCACCGCGCGCGCACGCGCGCCGCCTGCGGCTCGATCCGCGAACCGCCATGCGGCCCCGACGAGAAGGGCGGATGATGGAAGAAGGCGGCGACGTGCGTGTAGCGACGCCGGTCGATGCCCTCGAGCTGCTTCCTGGCCCACTCGAACTGCACCGGGTCGTCGGCGATGTTCGAGTCGATCGCGAGCACGAAGGTGTTGCCGTAGCCGAACGCGTACGTCGGATAGCCGGCCAGCCGGCGGGTCGCGCCGTCGGGCGGGATGAGCCTGGCCATCGCCGCGAGATAGTTGCGCAGGCCCTGCGCGCGGCCCGGCGAGTTGAGGTCGTCGGACGAGGTGACGTCGTGATTGCCGGGCGCGAGGAAGTACGGCACGCCGCCTTCGGTGGTGAGCCGGTTCACCAGCCCGACGAAGCTCACATTCCACTCCGCGACGTTGCGGCCGTTCACGACCGCGTCGCCGCTCTGCAGCACGAATCGCACCGGATCGGGGCCCGTGCGCTGGCGCGCGATGGTGCGGAGCATCGACTCCACGATCAGCGAATGCTCGTACTGCGGGTCGATCCCGTCGCGCCGGCCGCGCGTGTCGCCGTAGACGATGAACGAGAAGCGCGTCACGTCGGCGCTCGCGGCTTCGGCCGGCAGTGGCGTGCGCGGCGGCGCGATCGCGATCACGGTGTCGGCGCGCGCGGAGCCCGCGCCCGGTGGCACTGGCTGTTGTGCAGCCGTGCTGCGAGGGACGGCGCACGCGACCAGGCAGAGCGCGGCGGCAGGGACGAGATATGTTCGGCGTGAGGTCATCGGGATCCCGCGTGGCGGTGCGCAAAGAATGGACCTGCGGCAAGCGGGCTCAAAGTGGGGGGAGGACCCCTGCGCTCGCCAGCCGTCGGCGACGGTCGCGCAGCGGTTCTCGTGGCCCCGCACGCGGCCTTTCGCACGACGCGATCGGCACTCAGTCTTCCAAATGACCACTTCCGGAGTGCCCACGATGCGGAGCCGCCTACTCGCCGTGCTGCTGCTCGCCGCCCCGATCACGCTCGCCGCGCAGGTAGCCCCCGCCGCGCGCGTCTGCATCGACCACGGCTTCCTCGACGAAGTCGAGCGCTACTACCGTCGCGGCACCGAGCTCGGCAACATGGAACCGCGGCCGAGCGGCATGTGGCCGAGACGCGCTTCACCGCGACCGCGCAGCAGATGCGCAACCATCCGTTCCAGCTAGTGCTGCTCGGCATGACGTACGAGAGGATGGGGCGGCACGCCAAGGCGACCGAGTTCTTCGAGCGCGCGTATGCGATGAGCACCGGGAGCGACCCGCCGAACATCCATTCGCGCGCATTCACCAAGCAGAAGCTCGCGAAGTAGCGGCGCTGGCCGCGGCAGCGTTCCCGCGCTCAGCGCACGCGAGGCGCTGCCGTCGTCGCCGGCCGCGCCACCGGTTGCTCCACCGGTTGCTCCACCAGCTGCTCCACCAGCTGCTCCACCGGATGCGCCGCCAGGAACGCGAGGATCCGCGCGTTCACGAGCGGCGCCTGCTCCATGTGCGGTAGGTGTCCTGCCGAGTCGACCGGGAAGAACTCCGCCCCCGGGATCGCGCTCGTGAGCTTCTCGGCGAGCG
>JAYTNC010000121.1:0-4467 GCA_043748515.1 Gemmatimonadota bacterium
CTCGCACAGACGCAGTTCCGCCTGCTGCAGGGTGTCTATCCGAACTCTCCGTTGGTCGACACGGCGACGAGCGCACTGAAGCGGCTGGACGAGTGGTTCGCGTCGAAGGACTACGAGACCGGCTCCCACTACATGCGTCGCAAGGCGTACGACTCGGCGATCCTCTACTTCAAGGACGTCGTCCGCAACTGGCCCGAGTCGGACAAGGCGCGTCAGGCGATGCTTCGAATGGTCGAGATCTACCGGACGCCCGTGCTCAACTACAAGACGGACGCGGCCGAGGTCTGCGACGCCCTTCGCGCGGCCTTCCCGACCGACCGCGAGGTCATGGCGACCTGCCGGCTCACCCCGGGCGACAGCACGTCGACTGCTGCCGCGCGGCCCTGAGTCGCAACGCGTGCGCGAGCGCCTCGGGCTGCTCGGGGGGACGTTCGATCCCCCGCACCTCGGCCATCTGCATCTCGCGTACAGCGCGATCGAGCGGCTCGGTCTCGATCGCGTGATCCTGATCCCGGCGCGGCGACAACCCCTCAAGGCGGCGACCGAGATCACCGCCCCGGAACACCGGGTCGAGATGACCCGCCTGCTCGCGGGCAGCGACCCGCGGCTCTCCGTGGACCCCATCGAGACCGAGCGCGAGGGGTTATCTTTCTCGATCGACACCGTGCGGGGCTATCGGTCGGCGCACCCGACCGCGGAGCTCGTCTTCCTCATGGGGGAGGATACCGCGGCCACGTTGCCCAAGTGGCGTGATCCGGTCGCATTGGCGCGGTTGGCGCGGCTGGTCGTGCTGACCCGCGGGGTCTCGGACGCAGGAGCGGGAGCGCTGCCGCAGGGCGTCGACGTGGAGCGGGTGGCCACGCGGCGGATCGACATCTCGGCGACGGAGATCCGCGCGCGGGTGCGCGCGGGGCTGCCACTGCGGGGATTCGTGACGGATGATGTCGCCGCGTACATCGCGGCCCACCGACTGTATCGCACCACCAACGAGTGAATACCGGATGCTGAAGAAGCTGATCGGGGCGGTCTTCGGAACGCGGCATGAGCGTGAGCAGCGCCGCGTCCAGCCCATCGTCGACGAGATCAACACGCACTATGCCCGCCTGCGCGACGTCTCCGAGGAGGAGTTGCTGGGGCAGACGGCGCGTTTCCGCACGACGATCACTGAGCACACCGCGGCCCTCAAGGCGAAGATCGCGGAGCTCAAGGCGGCGAAGCACGACGCCACCGAGGCCGCGGAGCGCGACGCGATCGACGCCGAGCTCAACGGCGCGGACGGGCAGGGCGGCGTCGAGCGCGAGTACCGCGAGGCGGTCGCCGTCGTGCTCGACGAGCTGCTCCCGGAGGCCTTCGCGACGGTCCGAGAGGCGGCGCGCCGCATGATGGGCACGCCGATCCCGGTGACCGGCCGCGACATGACGTGGGACATGGTGCACTACGACGTGCAGCTCGTCGGTGGCATCCAGCTCCACCTCGGCCGGATCGCCGAGATGGCGACGGGCGAGGGCAAGACACTCGTCGCGACGCTGCCGCTCTACCTCAACGCGCTGCCCGGGCGCGGCGCGCACCTCGTCACGGTCAACAACTACCTCGCCCGCCGCGACTCGCAGTGGATGGGGCACCTCTACCGCCTGCTCGGCCTCACCGTCGGCTGTCTCGACGACACCGAGCCGGGCACGCCGGAGCGCCGCGAAGCATACGGCTGCGACATCACGTACGGCACGAACAACGAGTTCGGGTTCGACTACCTGCGCGACAACATGGTCAACTCGCTCGACCAGCGCGTGCAGCGTCCGCACATCTACGCGATCGTCGACGAAGTGGACTCGGTGCTCGTCGACGAGGCGCGCACGCCCCTGATCATCTCGGGTCCGGTCGGCAACGACGGCGACCTCGCGTACGCCGAGCACAACGCGACCGTCTCGCGCCTCGTGCGCAAGCAGACGGAGTTGGCGAACGACCTCGTCGCCCGCGGCGAGAAGGCGCTCGCCGCCGGCCAGACCGAGGAGGCCGCGCTCGCGTTCTACCAGGCGCGGATGGGCAACCCGAAGAACAAGCGCCTGCTGAAGGTGATGCAGGAGACGGGCGTGAAGCAGCTGATCCTGCAGAAGGAACTGCAGCACATGGCCGACCGGAAGCTGCCGCCCGCCAAGCAGGAGTTCCGCGAGGTCGAGGAGGACCTGCTCTTCGTGCTCGACGAGAAGGGGCATTCGGTGCACCTCACCGACCGCGGCGTCGACTTCATGGCGCCCGAGGCGCACGACGCGTTCGTGCTGCCCGACATCTCGAGCGCGATCGGCCGGATCGAGAAGGACCACGAGATGGACGCCACCGCCAAGCTCGAGGCGCGCCGCCTGATCGAGGTCGAGTACGCGATCAAGAGCGAGAAGCTCAACATCGTCCACCAGCTGCTGCGCGCGCACGCCCTGTTCGACAAGGACGTGAACTACGTCGTGCAGGACGGCCAGGTGCTGATCGTCGACGAGTTCACCGGCCGCACGATGCCGGGGCGCCGGTGGAGCGAGGGCCTGCACCAGGCGGTCGAGGCGAAGGAGAACGTGGTCGTGCGCGGCGAGACGCAGACGCTCGCGACGATCACCATCCAGAACTACTTCCGCCTCTTCGAGAAGCTCGCCGGCATGACCGGCACCGCCGAGACCGAGGAGACCGAGTTCTTCCAGATCTACGGGCTCGAGGTCGCGGTGATCCCGACCAACAGGCCGGCGATCCGCGACGACCGACAGGACCTCGTCTACAAGACGCGGCGCGAGAAGTACAACGGCATCACCGAGGAGACGCGTCGCCTGCACGAGCTCGGCTTCCCGGTGCTCGTCGGCACGACGAGCGTCGATGCGTCGGAGACGCTCTCGCGCCTCTTCCAGCGCGCGGGACTCGTGCACAACGTGCTGAACGCCAAGTACCACCAGCGCGAGGCCGAGATCGTCGCGCTCGCCGGGCAGAAGGGCGCGATCACGATCGCGACCAACATGGCCGGCCGCGGCACCGACATCAAACTCGGCGAGGGCGTCCGCGAGTCGCTCCCGTCGGTGGTGAAGGACGCCGACGGCAAGGATGTGGACACGACCGAGATCGGCGGCCTGCACATCATCGGCTCCGAGCGTCACGAATCACGGCGCATCGACCGCCAGCTCCGCGGCCGCGCCGGCCGTCAGGGCGACCCGGGCAGCTCCCAGTTCTTCCTGTCGCTCGAGGACGACCTGATGCGCCTCTTCGGGTCCGACCGCATCGCGCGGCTCATGGACTCGCTCGGCGCGCAGGAGGGCGAGGTGCTCACGCACCCGCTGATCACGCGGTCGATCGAACAGGCGCAGAAGCGCGTCGAGCTGCAGAACTTCCAGTCGCGCAAGCGGCTGCTCGACTACGACGACGTGATGAACCAGCAGCGCGAGGTGATCTACAACCTCCGCTCGTTCGCGCTCGAAGGCGGCGAGGAGCTCAAGGGCGAGGCGGAGAAGATGCTCACGACCGCCGTCGCGCGCCGCGTCGAGACGACACTCGCGAGCTCCGAGACCCCCGCCGACTGGGACCTCGAGCTGCTGCGCCAGGACCTGCTGATGCACTACCTGCTCAGCGTGCCGGCGTTCGGGGATGAGCAGCTGCGACCGACCGCGCTCGCCGAAGCCCAGCGCGACGCCACCACGGCGGCGCTCGACGCCTTCCACGGCAAGTTCGCGACGCTCGGCGACTTCGGCGCGCGCCTGCTCTCGCTCGTGATGCTCAACGTGCTCGACGAGAAATGGAAGGACCATCTCTACGATCTCGACCAGCTGCGCGCCGCGATCGGCTACCGGTCGTGGGGCCAGAAGGACCCGCTCGTCGAGTACAAGCAGGAGGCCTTCTCGATGTTCGAGGACCTCATGCGCGACATCCAGCACACGTTCACGGAACGTTTCCTGAAGGTGCAACTGGTGTTCGATGAGCCGCGTCCCGCGCCGCCGATCACGATCACCGCGCCGGCACCCGCGGCGAAGCGTTTCAACGCACTCGGGATCGCCGAGGCAGTGGAGCCGGCTGCCGAGAAGCCGGAGCAGGCCGCACCGGACCCGACGCGTGGCGAGCCAAAGGTCGTCGGCGCCGGTCGCGGGGTGACCAACCTCGCCGCCGGAGCGGCGAACATGGCGAACGCCGACTTCACCAACGTCGGGCGCAACGATCCATGCCCCTGCGGCAGCGGGAAGAAGTTCAAGAAGTGCCATGGGGCGTAAGACTGCGCGATGAAGGCTGAAGGATGAAGGTTGAAAGACGCAGAGCCTTCTGCATCTGACACGCCCGCAGTCCCGGAATCCTCGGGATGCGGGCGCGGTCATTTGGTGCCGGCGGGCGGGGCGCGGGCTGCTATCCTCGCCGCGTGCCCTCCGTCCTCGACCTCCCCGCCGCCGATCGTCCGCGTGAACGCCTCCGCGCGCTCGGCCCCTCCGCGCTCACCACGAGCGAACTCCTCGGCCT
>JAYTNC010000122.1:0-5494 GCA_043748515.1 Gemmatimonadota bacterium
GGCACGTAGATCACCCGGGGCTGCGCCGGCACGATGCGGATCGCATCGCGCTCGACCTCGACGCGTTGCTCCGACGTCGAGACGAGATTGCCCTGCGCGCGCGCCATGCGGCGCAGACTCTGCACGCTCGCCATCACGTCGCCGGGCTGCAGCGCGTACGCGCGGCCGAGCGCCGTCGCCCAGTTCGGGCGCTCGACGAGCATGTTGAGCACCGGCGCATAGTGCGCGACCGACTTCACGCTCACGTCCCACGCTTGGTCGTCGATCCCTTCGGTGCCGTAGGTCGCGACGTAGCGCGCGGCCAGCTCCAGCTGCTCGGGATACGTCGCCGCGATGAGGAGCTGCGCGAGGATCGGATCGGGATACAGCGCGACCGGCGCGAGCAGGTTGTCGAGTTCCTCGACCGTGTAGAGCTGCTCGTCCTGGTACGACTCCGCCGTGACGGTCGGCTCCTGCGCTCCGACCGAGGTCGCGAGAGCGAGGGGACTCGTCACGCTGGCAATGGCCAGCGCGAGGCGGAGGGCTGCGGTGGAACGGGTCATACGGTCTCCTGCGTTGCGGTCTACCCGGTCGTACCTCGGCGCAGGGGTGGAGTTCCGGATGTTCCACCCCTCCAGCGCGCCGAGCCACGTGGTGCTCTCGGAATGACACACCTGATCGACCGTTATGACCTGCGGAGAGGACAGAACCCCGCGTTGTGTCGGTCCGGCACAGCACTACAAAGCATTAGGCGTGCCAGACCTCAGCGACCGAGCTCCACTCCTGCCTGCAGCCCGATGCCGTCGCTCGGCCAGACCCCCGGTCCGGGATAGAACGCCGGGCGCTTGGTGAAGTATCGTGCGTCGAGGAGGTTGGTGACGCCGAACCGGATGCGCACCCACGGCGAGAGGCGCATCGATCCGTTCGCGTCGACGAGCGTGTACGCTGGCACGAGCCCGCGCGCGCCCGTCGCATTCGGTGCGACCGTATTCAGCGGATCGCCGAAGCTTCGCGAGGTATGGCTTACTTGCAGGCTCAGCGACGAGCGCGCGCCGTCGCGCGTGATCCCGGTCCGGAGGATCGCGCGAGGCACCCCTTCGACGGCATTCCCCTCGAGGGAGAGGTTCGTTCCGCTCGAGACGGCGACGCCTTCCCGGTAGACGGCGTCGAAGAACGCGCCGGCGACGAACGCGCGCCACGCCGCGCTCCGCGTGGCGCCCAGCAACGCATCGGCGGCGATCTCGACGCCGAGCGTGCGCGTGGAGCCGAGGTTGGTCTTGAAGAGGTAGGGGCCGGCGCCGGCGTCGCGGATGAGCGCGCCGAACCGACCGTCGTACCGCATCCAGAAGGCGCCGATGTCGTACCCGAACCGCGGACCACGCCGCCGGCGCACGCCTGCCTCGACGGTCCAGCCACGCGCATCGCGCATGGAGGAGTCGCTCACCTCCAGCGCGTTCTCGGGCAGCAGGTCCTTGAGCAGCATCGGACGGTAGGCCTGGCTCCATCCGGCGTAGAACTCGCCGCCGCCCGCGAGGCGGCGTTCGGCGCGGAGGCCGAACAGGGGATAATCGTGCTGCACCGTGCGAGGCACGTCCGCGGGATCGTAGTAGGCGAGCCGGCCGCTCATGCGGGTCCGTCCGCGCTCGATCCGCACGCCGGGGATGAGCGACCAGTCCGCTCCCACCCGCACCATCTCCTCGGCGTAGAACGCGAAGGCGCGCGATCGATAATTCAGGTCCCGCCCGAAGGCGCCGTTCACCTCGAGGTCGTAGTCCGTGCCGCGCGTGCCAGCGCCCTGCTGCCGTCGCCGCAGGTCGTTGTCGGTGATCGCGACACCGGTCGCGAGCGTCGCGGGCCGCCCGGCGACGGTGTGGTCCTGCGTGAGACGGAGTTCGAGCGTCCGGCTGTTGAAGTCGTCGATGTCCACCGCGCGCGGCGCGAAGAGTCCGGAGGATGTCGCGGCGGTGTCGGCCACGGTCGCGAAACCCACGAACTGCACCGAGCTGCGGTCGCCCACCACGCCGCTCGCTTGCGCGGAGAGACGGGTCCCTGCGCGCGGTCGCCACTCGGCGCGCAGGGCCGGGACGGTGATGGTGGGACTGAACCAGTTGCGACGGCGCGTCGCCGCGCGCGCGTCCGCGGCGAACATCGGGTCGGTGAGCGGGCCGGGGATCCGGTAGAGGTACCACGAGCGTCCCACCTGCGCGCGGATCGAGAGCGTCGGCGACGCGTGCCAGGTCGCCCCGGCGAACTGTGCCGAGTAGCGGGAGCGCGAGACGGCGCGGAAACCGTCGGACTCGCGCCAGGCGGCGTAGACCTGATACTCCACCGCGCCCACGCGTCCGCCCGCCTCACCGAATCCGTTGCGCAGGCCGAACGAGCCGCCGGTGAGCACGGCGCGCGCGGCGACGGTGCGCGTCGTGTCGGGAGCGCGCGTGACATAGTCGAGCAGGCCGCCGAATTGCGCGCCGTACTGCAGCGACGCCGTCCCGCGCACGAGCACGACACGCTCCATCGCCTCCATCGGCGGACTGTAGTGGCTCGCCGGATAGCCGTAGGCGTCCGAGACGACGGGGATGCCGTCCTGACGGACATTCAGCTCCCACGAGCGATGCGCGTCGAGGCCGCGCGTCGAGACGTTGGTCTGGTTTCCGGCGCCATCCATGTCATAGACCTGGATCCCGGGCACGCGCGCGAAGATCTGCCGACCGACCTTCTCGCTGAGATTCACATCAGTGCCGACGAGTTCGATCACCTCGCTGCGCGCACCGGCCGTGATCAACGTGCCCGTACGGTCGGGGGCGGGACGCATGGTCCCGGCGGGCGGGCGCTCCTGCACGACGACCGCCTGCAATGCCGCGCGCGTCCGCGCGAGCACGATCGTGACCTCGACGGTCGAGTCGAGCGGCACCATCACCGACGCGCGACCGACCTCGAATCCCGCCCGCCGCGCGGTGATGGCTGCGGGGCCCGCCGCGAGGGAGGCGAAGCGGAACTGCCCGAGCGCGTCCGTGACCGTCACGCGCGACGGGAGTGCGACGGTCACGCGCACGCCGGCCAACGGCTGGCGCGTTTCGTCGAGCACGCGGCCCCGCACCGCGCTCCGCTGCGCCCCGGCCGGCGCCGCGAAGCTCGCCGCGAAGCTCGCCGCGAGGATCAGGGCGGCGAAGCGCATCCCGCGCGCGTTACTCGCAGGCGACCGAAGAGCCTCGCAGATCGACCCGGTCACGCGATCGTGAGCCAGCCGTGCGTGTCGGGCTCGCGCCCGTTCACGATGTCCAGGAAGCGCTTCTGCAACCGCCGCGTCACCGGGCCGACCTTGCCGTCGCCGACCGGGAGACGGTCGACGCTCTTGATCGGCGTGATCTCGCTCGCGGTGCCGCAGACGAAGACCTCGTCGCAGGTGTAGAGCGCCTCGCGCGTGAGCGGTCCGATCTGCACGCTGATCCCTTCCTCCTGCGCGAGCTTGAGGACGGTATCGCGCGTGATCCCGGCGAGCAGCGTACCGTCGATCGGCGGAGTGTGGAGCACGCCGCCGTCCACGAGGAAGACGTTCTGACCCGACCCCTCGCTCAGCATGCCGTCGGGACCGAGCGCGATCGCTTCGTCGTAGCCGTTGCGGAGCGCTTCCATCTTGATGAGCTGCCCGCTCAGGTAGTTGCCGGCGATCTTCGCTGCCGCGGGGATCGTGTTGGGCGCGACGCGATGCCAGGTCGAGATGCAGGCGTCGACGCCCTTCTCGAGCGCCTCGTCCCCGAGATACGCGCCCCAGGGCCAGCAGGGCACGAAGGTCTCGATCGGGCTATCGTGCGGCACCATGCCGGCGGCGCCGTAGCCGCGGATGACCATCGGGCGGATGTAGCACGACTCGATGTTGTTGCGCCGCACGGTCTCGCGGTGCGCCTCGGTGAGCTGCGCGGCCGTCCACGGCGGATCCATGCGATAGATCTTGCACGAGTTGAGCATCCGCTTGAGATGCGCGTCGAGCCGGAAGATCGCCGGGCCCTTCGGGGTCTTGTAGCACCGGATCCCCTCGAACACGGCGGAGCCGAACTGCACCGAGTGGGAGAGCACGTGGATGTTGGCGTCGTGCCACTTCACGAACTGGCCGTCGCGCCAGATCCACTCGGTTTCGCCGATCTTGGCCATGTCTATGCTGAAGGCTGAAGGATGAAGGATGAAAGATGGTGAGGCTGCGACAAAAAGGGATGCGGGTGGCCTTCCACCTTCATCCTTCGGCCTTCATCACGGACGAATGCCCGCATTCACCGCCGGCACCTCGTGCCGCCACGGCTGCGGCGGCAGCGCGCGCTGGCGCGGCCAGATCTCGTTCAGCGTGCTTCCCTCGAACAGGCGCCCGTTCTGCATCACGTAGCGCACCGTATTCGTGTTGCGGATGTTCTCGAGCGGGTTCGCGTCGAGCACCACGAGATCGGCCAGTTTGCCCGGCTCGAGGCTCCCCAGGTCGCGGTCGAGCCCGAGCGCCTCGGCGCCCATGATCGTCGCCACGCGCAGCGCGTCGTGCGGCGCCATTCCACCCGACTGCACCGTCCAGAGCTCCCAGTGGTAGCCGAGTCCCTGAAGCTGGCCGTGACTGCCGATGCCCGCCTTGCCGCCGGCGGCGACGAGGTCGCGGATGAAGCCGGCATGCTCCTGGAAGTGATACTCGTCCTCGGCGAACCACCCACCGGGGCCGGGAGAGCCGCCTGCGCCCGTGCCGCGGCGACGCGTCTTGGAGTCGAAGTCGTCGGCCGGCGTGAAGTAGCGCAGCTTCGCGTCGGCGTGCGGGTTCTCGCGCGTGTACCAGTAGTTCTCCGCCCAGGGCGCGCCGTAGCTCACGAGCAGCGTCGGCGTGGTGACCGTGCCCGAGGTGCGGAAGAGCTCGATCACGTCCTTGAACAGCGGAGAGATCGGGAGGTTGTGCTCGATGCCCGAATAGCCGTCGATCGCCATGGTGATGTCGGTGCGGTAGGCGAGCCCCGCCTCGGTGGTGGGCATGAGGCGCAGTTCGCGCGCGGCGATCATGATCCACTGCCGTACCTGCCGGTTGCCGGCGCCGTACATCTTGATCGTCTTGGTGTCGTAGTACTCGCTGTAGCGCTTGAGCACGTTGCGCGCCTGCTCGAGCGAGCGGATCCGCTCTCCGGCGAAGACGCCCGGGCCGGTGGAATAGATGCGCGGACCGAGGATCGTGCCCGCCTCCACGCGGTCGGTGTAGCTGAGCACGTCGGTGCTCCCCGTCTGCGGGTCGCGCGTGGTGGTGACGCCGTACGCGAGGTTCGCGAGCAACGCCCAGGGCTGCGTGGTGTGCACGCCCGGCGAATGCCGGAAGTGCGCGTGCGTGTCGACGAAGCCCGGGATCACCGTGCGACCGGCCACGTCGATCACGCGCGCGCCGGCCGGGACCTCGACGCTCCCGCGCCGCCCGACCGCGACGATCCGGTTGTCGCGCACGACGATGTCGGCGTCGTCGATCACTTCGGTGCCGCGCATGGTGATCGCGCGCGCGCCGCGG
>JAYTNC010000123.1:0-2535 GCA_043748515.1 Gemmatimonadota bacterium
AGAGTCGCTCGTGGACCTCGACGAGCGCGGCATCGTGCGCATCGGCGCGCATGTGCGCCCGGGCGACATCCTCGTCGGCAAGATCACGCCCAAGGGCGAGACGGAGCTCTCGCCCGAAGAGAAGCTGCTCACCGCGATCTTCGGCGAGAAGGCGAAGGACGTGAAGGATTCGTCCCTCAAGGTCTCCCCGGGCGTCGAAGGCGTCGTGATCGACGTCAAGATCTTCTCGCGCGTCGAGGACCAGGTCGTCGAGAAGGACCGCGGCGAGCGGATCGGCGACGTGCGCCGCCTCGAGGGTGAGGAGAAGGTGCGTGTGAACGACGTGCGCGACGACGAGATCAAGGCCCTGCTCGTGGGCCAGAAGGTCTCGCTGGCGCTGCAGAACGGCACGGTCGAAGAGGCGATCCCGGCGGGCACGGTGCTCACCGAGGCGATGCTCGCCGACCTGCGCCTGATCACGCTCGACCTCAAGACGTTCCGGGTCGAGGACAAGAAGGTGAACGCGGCGGTGCGCGAGATCATCGACGCGGCCGACGCGGTGAAGGCCCGCATCGAGGAGAAGGCGGAAGAGCAGATCGACCGCATCCTCCAGCCGGATGAACTGCCCCCGGGCGTCATCCAGCTCGTGAAGGTCTATCTCGCCGAGAAGCGCAAGATCTCGGTGGGCGACAAGATGGCCGGCCGTCACGGCAACAAGGGCATCGTCGCCCGCATCGTGCCCGAGGAGGACATGCCGTTCCTTCCCGACGGCCGTCCGGTCGACATCGTGCTCAACCCGCTCGGCGTGCCGTCGCGCATGAACGTCGGACAGATCCTCGAGACCCACCTCGGGTGGGCCGCGAAGATCCTCGGCTTCTACGCGAAGACGCCCGTGTTCCAGGGTGCCAACGAACGTGAGATCGGGCTCTGCCTGCGCCTGGCGGGTCTCGAATGGGTGAAGGGTTCGCTCGAGCTCGAAGCGCCGTCGCCGGCGCCGTCGGCCGACGAGCTCCGCGTGGTGCTCGACGACCAGCGTCCGGAGATCGCGGACGCGGACAAGGTGGAACTGCTGCACGACGCGACGATCAACGCGCTGAACGCGCGCGGGACGAGCGCCGAGTCGAAGGCGGTCTTCCAGCGGACGTACGACTACCTCGTGGCGGCGGCGAAGGAACTGGCCGCGCGCGAGGCCGAGGTCACGACGCACGCGCTGGCGTTCCACGAGGCGAATGTCGCCGCCGAGGACACGCCGACGCAGCAGAAGGCCGAGTTCAAGAAGGCGCTCAAGGAGATCGAGAAGCGCGGCGCGCTCGACGCGGCCGGACTGCTCGTCGCCATGGGCAAGCCGGCGCTCGCGGCGATGCTCGGCAAGAAGAGCGACGCCGACGTCGATGCGGCGGCGGTGGAGCTGATCAAGGCGGGCGGCCTGCTGCCGGGTGGCAAGATCCACCTGCGCGACGGCCGCACGGGAGAGAACTTCTCCAACCCGGTGACGGTGGGCACGGTGTACATGCTGAAGCTCAGCCACCTGGTCGACGACAAGATCCACGCCCGGAGCATCGGACCGTACTCCCTCGTCACCCAGCAGCCGCTGGCGGGCAAGGCGCAGTTCGGCGGCCAGCGCTTCGGAGAAATGGAAGTGTGGGCGCTGGAGGCGTACGGCGCGGCCCACACACTGCAGGAGATCCTGACGGTGAAGTCGGACGACGTGAACGGCCGCTCGCGCGTGTACGAGGCGATCGTGAAGGGGCAGAACCTGCCGGAGCCCGGCACCCCCGAGTCGTTCAACGTGCTCGTGAAGGAACTGCAGGCACTGGGTATCCACGTGACGATGGATTCGCACGCCGAGGGCGGTCACGCCGGCATCTCGTCCCCCTTCGGCAACGGCAGCGAGGAGTAACTGATGATCGATTTCCGCAGCGCACGCGAGAAGAACTCTTCCGCGTTCGACTATATCCAGATCCGCATCGCCTCACCCGAGGAGATCCGCGGACCCCGTGACCCCAAGGAGCGTGAGCGGCTGGAGATGGCCGGCCTCCGCTCGTGGTGGTCGTGGGGCGAGGTGACCAAGCCCGAGACCATCAACTACCGGTCGTTCAAGCCGGAGAAGGATGGTCTGTTCTGCGAGCGCATCTTCGGTCCGGTCAAGGACTGGGAATGCCATTGCGGGAAGTACAAGCGCATCCGCTATCGTGGCGTGATCTGCGACCGTTGCGGCGTCGAAGTGACCCTGAGCAAGGTGCGGCGCGACCGCATGGGGCACATCGAGCTCGCCGTCCCCGTCGCCCATATCTGGTTCTTCAAGACCCTGCCGTCCCCGATGGGCAACCTCCTCGACCTCACGCTCCGTGATCTCGAGAAGGTGGTGTACTACTCGAACTACGTCGTGATCGACGCAGGCGAGCAGGAATGCCAGATGAACGATCTGCTCGATGAGGAGCAGTACCTGCAGCTTCGGACGAAGGCGAAGGAGGAGGGCGACAGCGCCTTCTACGCCGAGATCGGCGCGCCGGCCGTGCGCGAGCTGCTCAAGCGGCTCGACGTCGACAAGGTGGC
>JAYTNC010000124.1:0-6563 GCA_043748515.1 Gemmatimonadota bacterium
TGCACGCAGTACCAGGCCGAGTACGCGAGGAGGCCGCTGAGCGCGGCATCGCCGCCGTGCGAGATCGCGCGCCCCTCCGCGTCCACGAACTCCGCCGCGAGCCCGTGCCCCAGCGGCGCGACACGCAACCACTCGAGCACTTCGCCCGCATCCGGGCCGAAGAGTCGCGCGATCTGCACGACGAGCCGGTCGGAGCTGCCGATCCGTTTCGCCGTGCGCCGGTAGGTCGAGTCGGTGCGTTCGACCGCCTCCCAGAGCGGCAGCCAGAGCGCCGAGCCCACGGGATCGTCGTCGAGCGTCCGGTCGCCCTTGAGGTTGGTCGCCGCGGCGAAGGTGGTGCGGCCCTCGGTCCCGGCGGCGAACTGCCGCCGCAGTGCCGCGCGCACCGCCGACGGATCCTGCACTTCCTTGGCGGCATCCTCGTCGAGCGTCTTGCGCAGCGCGTCGAGCGCGAACGCGACCACGGCGTTGCCGTGCAGCGTCACCGGATGCGTCGCCGGACGCCGGTCGAGCGTCACCTCGGTGCGGTAGAGCGGCTGATCGGCGTCGCGCCGGGCGGAGATGTCGTCGTGCGACACGTAGAGCGTGTCGGCGAGGACGTTCTCCTCGACGATCTGGTCGTCGCCGGTCTCGCGGATGTAGCGCTCGGTGGCGACGGCGTACGACGAGGCGCCCTCGAGCGTGAAGCCGGGCTCGAAGAGCGTGCCGTCGAAGTAATGCACGCCGCGCCCGGGCGCGTAGCCGTGGATCTCGCACGCGCGCAGGATCAGCTCGCGCGCGAGCGCCGCGTCGGCGAGCTGGATCGCGGGGACGGTCCAGGCGAGCGCTTCCCAGTCGCGGACGGTCACGCCCCAGGCGCACCAGGGGGCGCGGCTCCGCACGAGGTAGAAGTGCGCGTCGTCGAGCGCGCGTCCCACGGAATAGAAGTAGGCGAAGAGCAGGTTGCGGTTGATCAGGGCGTCGAGCGACTCGAGGCCGGTGCCCTGCTCGAGCGCGCGCAGCGCGTCACGCGTGGCGGCGAGCAGCGCGCGCCAGCCGCGGCGACGCATCACGCCGACCGTCGCCTCGGCACCGTCGCGCTCCGGGCCCGCGGCGAGGAAGAACGCGACCTCCGCCCGCTCGCCCGGCGCGAGGCTCAGCTCGCGCGTGATCGCGTAGCCGGGAGCAACGCCATCACGGACCTGCACCACCGCGTCACCGTCGGCGGCGAGCGCGAGCGCGCAGAGTCCCGGCGCGGCCGCGCCGTCGAGCAACACCACATCTCCGGCCGTGCGGCTCACGCGGTGCGCATCCTCGGCGGCGCGAGGCGTGCGCACGCGGAGCTGTCGGTGCCCGAGCGTGCCCTCGAGTCCGACTGAGACCGTGTGTGTCGCGCTTCCCCGGTTCTCGAAGGCGAGCGCATACACCGCGCCCGCGATGTCCGCGTCCTGCCCGAACGGGGCGAAGACGGTGCCGCGGATCACGAGCTCCGCCGCCTGACAGGTGAAGGTCGGGAGCCACTGCAGCGCGCGTTCCCACGCGATGCCGCCACGCGCCAGCTCGACCGGCGTGCCGTCGACCGAGACGGTCGGCCGCGCGAGCGCCGCGCCCGTGCCCTCGAGGAAGTCGGCAGAGCCCGCGAACTCGACCGCCGAGCGCGCACCGCGGTGGAGCAGGCTCACGGCGTGGATCGCGCCGTCGGCCGGATGGATGCAGGGGAGGGCGAGCCAGTGGTTCCCGGTGATCTGCCAGGGCAGTGTCGGGAGGGGGGCGTCGACCGGAGTGATCGGGAGTTCGGAGAGCGTCACGTTACCTTGAACGGGGTACGATGCTAAACTAGCCGACCATCAGGTCACGCGCGCCCCCTTCCCGATCTCGTCCACGCCGTGTTCGACTGCTCGCCCGACCTCCCGGCACGACCCACGCGATCCGATGACGCGCACCGGCGCCGTCGCCGGCTCGTTGCGCTGACGGGCGTCGCCGTCGCAGCGATCCTCGTGATCGCCACGCCGTTCGCACTCGCCGCGCAGCGCGTGATCGGCGGCGGCGAGGACGCGATCACCCTGCCGCGCGGCGGGTTCCGCTTCTCGCTCGGAGGCGAACACACCGCGCAACGCGACCGCTGGCGCGACGGCACCCTCGAAGGCCTCGGCGGCTCGATCTCGTCCGATGCGTTCGGACCGCTCCAGTTCTCGATGCTGGCGCCGGTCGAGCAGATCGTCCGCGACCTTGGCGTGAGCGACTTCAACGCCTCGCTCGGCGTCTCGCGGCTCGATGCGCGCCAGCGCTTCTTCGTGACGCCGCTCGCCGTGGAGTACGGTCTCAACGACCGCATCACGCTCGGCGCGCGCGCGTCGCTCGTGCGCTCGAAGATCGAAGCGCAGTTCCGTATCCGCGGCGACAGCGGGCGCGCGACGCTCGGCGTCAATCCGTACTTCACGGGATCGGCGGTCGCGGCGAACAACGGCGCGGCGATCGGCTCGTACGTGTCCGCCTCGACGAACCTCGGCGCGCGACTCGCGGCCTGCCAGGGCAACCCCGGTGCCGCACTGGAATGTCCGACGATCCTCGCCGAAGCCGCAGCGGTCAACGCGCTCGTTTCGGGCACGTCGGCCTTCGCGAGCGGACTCAGGTCGCTGTACGGTGGCGGACTCACCGTGGGCCGCCGCTACGTCCCCATGGCCGGATCCACTGCCGATTCCCTGCTCCGCGCGCGCGCCGACTCGATGCGCGCGGCCTTCGTCCGCTACGGCGTGAACGACATCACGGCGTTGACGGGCCTGCCGCTCGGCGCGCAGACGCCGGTGAGCGCCGCCGATGTGGATCGCATCTTCGCCGACTCGGTCGAGGGCTACGGCGTGCAGCGCGTGAGCGACGGCAGCATCCTCGAACTCGGCGACGTGCATCTCTCGGCGAAGGTGCGCCTGCTCGATACGTTCCGCGGCTCGCCCGCGACGCGCTTCGTGACCGGACTGCGCGGCATCCGCCAGTCGGTGCTCGTCGACGTGCGCCTCGGCACCGGCACGCGCGGGCGCCCTGACGCGTTCCTCGATCTCGGCACGGGGACCGGCACCACCGCCGTCATCGTGAGGTCCCTCACCGATGTGGTGGTGAACGACCGCTTCTGGACCAGCATCGGTCTCGGCTACACGCTCGCGGCCGCAAAGGACCTGACGCTTCGCGTGCCGTCGACAGAGGGCACCGAATGGCTGGAATCGTGGCGCGAGACCGTCGTTCCGGTCACGCCCGGCGGGCAGATCGACGTGTCGATCGCGCCGCGTTGGCACCTCAACGATCACGTCGCGCTCGGCGCGAGCTGGCACTGGCGCGGAAAGTCCGCCGACAAGCACGACATCGATTCCACCGCGACGACTCCATTCGGGGGCACGGTCCCGCTGCTGGGTTCGATCCTCGACGACGCGAGCAAGGCGTCGGAGCAGCGATTCGGCTGGTCGGCGACCTACTCCACGCTCGCCGCGCGCGCGCGTGGCCGCACGGGCATGGCGTTCGAGCTCAGCTACGTGCACGAGCAGTCGTACTCGAACGGCACCGGCGTCGTCCCCAAGCAGTGGCAGGACCGACTGCAGGTCCGCTACTACACGCGCTTCCTGGGCCGCTGAGTCGCAGCCACCGCAGCGCGCGCAGCGCCCGCAGCGCCCGGCGCGCCGCGCGCCGCCCGCTGCCCCGTCGCGAGCAGCTCGCGCGCATGCTCACGGCTCGTCTCGCTCTCGGCATCGCCGCCGAGCATTCGCGCGACCTCGTCCACGCGTTCCTCGTCGGCGACGACCTTCACGTCTGAGGTCGTGACCCCGCCCTTCGGCGCCTTGCGCACGACGATGTGATGGTGCGCGCGCGCCGCGATCTGCGGGAGGTGCGTGATCGCGAACACCTGGTGATGCGTCGCGACGTCGCGCATCGCGTCGCCGACCATCAGCCCGGTGCGCCCGCCGATCCCGGCGTCGACCTCGTCGAAGATCAGCGTCGGCACGCCGTCGAGGCGCGCGAGGATCGTCTTGAGCGCGAGCATCACGCGCGCGAGTTCGCCGCCCGACGCGACGCGCGCGAGCGGCCGCGCCTCGTGCCCCACGTTGAGCGCCACGCGGAACTCCACGTCCTCCGCGCCATGCGCCGATGGCTCGGCGCGCGCGGGCAGTTCGACGAGGAAGCGTCCGTCGGGCATGCCGAGGTCGGGGAGCCGCGCTTCGACGGCCTTGGCGAGCGCCGCCGCCGCCTTCGTCCGCTTCGCCGACAGCTTCGAGGCCGCCGCGGCGAACGCATCGTGCGCCGCGCTCAGCCGCGTCTCGAGCGCGCGCATGTCGAGCCCCGCGGTGTCGAGCAGGTCGAGCTCCGCTCGCGCCTCGCGGCCGGTGGTGAGCACCGCGGCGATGCTGCCGCCGTACTTCTTGGTGAGCCGGAAGATCAGGTCGCGGCGCCGCTCGACCTCGTCGAGTCGCGCCGGGTCGTGCTCGACGCCGTCCGCGTACGCCTGCGCCTCGCGCGAGAGCTCCTCGAGCGCGTAGTACGCCGCGTCGTAGAGCTCCTGCAACCGTGACGTCGAGGGGTCGATCCGCTGCAGCGCGCCGAGCGGCTTCTGCAGGTGACCGAGCCGGCCGAGCGCGGCCTCGTCGTTGCCGTCGAGCGCTTCGGTGACCTCACGCATGAGGCCCTGCAGCTCCTCGGCGTGCGTGAGGCGCCGCGCCTCTTCGTCGAGCCGTTCATCCTCGCCTTCCTTCAGTGCCGCCTCGCCGACCTCCTTGGCCACATGTGCGAGCCAGTCGGCCCGCTTCGTGGCCTCGTCACGCCGGGCGTGCAGCGACGCGATCGCCGCGCGCGCTTCCGCGAGCCGCCCGTGCGCCTCGGCGACCGCGACGCGCTCGCCTGCGGCCTCGCCGAACGCGTCGAGGATGTGCTGTTGCGCGTCGGGCTCGAGCAACGCCTGCGCTTCATGCTGGCCATGCACGTTCACGAGCGCGCGGCCGATCTCGGCGAGCAGGCTCGCGGTCACCGGCGAGCCGTTGACCCAGGCACGCGCTCGGCCGCCCGCGCCGGCGGGCACTTCGCGCTTGAGCACCAGCGTGCCGTCGCTCTCGATCCCCCGCGCGTCGAGCGCGGCGAGGAGGTCGCGGCGCTCGCCCACGTCGAAGACGCCCTCGACCGTCGCCTTGTCGGCGCCGGTGCGCACGAGGTCGCTCGACGCGCGCTCGCCGATCAGCAGCCCGAGCGCGCCGACGATGATCGACTTGCCCGCTCCGGTCTCGCCGGTGAGCACGTTGAACCCGCTCGACAGCGGCAACGTGACCGTGTCGATGATCGCGAGGTTGCGGATGCGCAGTTCGGTGAGCATGCCCCTAAGCTCGGTGCGCCGCGACGGCGCGCCGCATCCCCGCGACGCACGCGTGGGCGCGGCGCTTCATCGGTCGCGCTCGTCGAGCCCGCCCCAGTGCAGCTTCCGGCGGAGGCGCGTGAAGAAGCTCGTGCCCTCGAATCCGACGAGCAGCACCGGATGCTCGGCGCGGCGCACGATCAGGCTCTGCCCCGCGCCGAGCGCGGTGCCGACCTGGCCGTCGGCGGTCACGAGCACCTCCTCGGGCGCGTCGTCGACCTCCACGCGGAGCACCGCAGCGGGCGGGAGGATCGTCGGGCGGAGCGCGAGCGTGTGCGGCGCGACCGGCGTGACGATCAGCGAGTCGAACGTCGGGACGACGATCGGACCCGAGGCGGAGAGCGAGTAGGCCGTCGAGCCCGTCGGCGTCGCGATCACGAGGCCGTCGGCCGCGAAGGTGCTGATCAACTCGTCGTCGACGAACACGCGCATGCGCAGCACGCGCGCGAAGCCGCCCTTGTGCACCACGACATCGTTGAGCGCGCGCAGCTTGACGCCGAACGTGCCGTCGCCGGCCATCGTGGTCGCGTCGACGGCCATCCGCTCCTGCACCCGGTAGTCGCCGCGGGCGAAGGCCGCGAAGGTCTGCGGGAACTCCTCGTGACTGCACGCGGTGAGGAAGCCGAGCTTCCCGAGGTTCACGCCGAAGATGGGAACGCGCGCCCCACCGAGGAAGCGCGCCGCGCGGAGCAGCGTGCCGTCGCCGCCGAGCGCGATCAGCGCGTCGACCTCGTCGGGACGCGAGAGCCGGCGATTGCTGCCGGCCTCCTCGAGCAACGCCTCCTCGAACCGCAGCGAGAAGCCGTGACCGGGCGCCTCGTGCTGCAGGAGCCGCAGGATCTCGGTGAGCCCGTCGTAGCCATGATGGCCGATGACCCCGAGCCGCGTCGTCACCCCGCGATCGCCTCGCTCTCGTGCAGCGCGCGCACGCGAGCCGCGATCCCGTCGGCGTCGAGCCCGCACTGCGCGAGCTGGCGCGGACGCGACGCGGCGTAGATGATGCGGTCGGGCACGCCCATCACGTGCACGCGCACCGCCGAGTCGAGCGCCCCGACCACCGACGCCATGTACGCGCCGAAGCCGTTCACGACCGTGCCCTCCTCGACCACCACGAGCTGCTGGTGCGTCGAGAGCAACGCGTTGAGCGTCGTCTCGTCGTACGGCTTGAGGAACCGGCAGTTCACGACCGTCACCGGAAGGC
>JAYTNC010000125.1:0-6058 GCA_043748515.1 Gemmatimonadota bacterium
GCGGCGACCTTCGACGCGAGTCGCGCGACGTCGGCGAGCGCGCCGAGTCCGGGTGCACCCGATTCGCGCTTGATCGCGCCGAGCGCGCGGAGTGGCTCGACGTCCACGGTGAGTCCGCGCGCCCGCGCGGCTTCTGCCATCGGTCCCTCGGCGAGCACCATCAGGCGGCGCTCCGCGGGCCAGGCGGCGGCGAGGTCGAGCAGCGAACGCTCCGCGCCGCCGAGCACGCCGCTGTGCGTGAGGAAGAGCGCGCGTGGGACGGTCATGGCAGCGCGGGACGCGGAGCGAGCGCACCAGTGCTCATCGCGCGACCTGCGTGAGCAGTTCGGCCACACGACGCGCGACGACCGACCAGTCGAAGCGTTCGCGCGCGAACGCCGCGCACTGCGCTGCATCGGGCACCACGCGCACGCCGGTGAGCGCCTCGGCGACTCCCTGCGCGATGCCCTCTGGCGTGGCGTCGCGGAGGATCAACTCGCGCGAGAGCCCATCGACCGTCTCGGGCAGGCCGTCGACCGGCGTCACGAGCACCGGTGTGCCCGCGGCGAGCGACTCGGGCACGATAAGGCCGAAGCCCTCGAGCGAGACCGACGGGACCAGCGAGAGATCGGCGGCGCGATACGCGAGCGGCAGCTGCGCCTCGGGGACGAATCCGAGGAAGCGCACCGTGTCGGAGACGCCGAGCGCGTGCGCCTGCGCCTCGAGCGCGGGGCGCTCCGGGCCGTTGCCGGCGATCATCACGCGCACCGTGGGCACACGTGCGCGCAGCGCCGGCACCGCGGCGATCAGACGATCGACCCCCGTACGCCGCACCAAGCGTCGCACCGTGAGCACCGTCGGCGCGTCCGCGTCCCAGCCGAGCGCGCGGCGCGCGTCGGTCCTCGACGGCAGGTCGGCGAAGTACGCGACGTCGACGCCGCCGGGGATCACGCTGATGCGCTCGGGTGCGACACCGAAGTCGTGCTCGAGCACACGCGCGAACGCCTGCGAGAGCACGATGCAGCGTTCGGCGCGCTGGTAGACGCGCCGTTCGAGCGCATGGCGGATGCGCATGGAGAGCCAGCCGCGTCCTTCGGTGCGCGACTCCGCCGACCAGGGGCCGTGGAAGTAGACGACGAGCGGGAATCTCCGCGCGGCGCCGAGGAGCCCGAGCCCGTACGGTGCGAAGTGCGAGACGAGCACGACCCTGCCCTTCGGCGGCAGCGTCGGAACGACCGCGCGCACGGCGGCCCGCGCGGCGCGCAGACGACTCCAGATCGGTGCGGAAGCAGGAGCGAACGCACGCACCAGGCCGTGCGAGTCGCGCTCGACACTCGGCGACCCGACGACGAGTCCGCGCACGCCGACGCCCTGTGCCGGAAGGCGTTGGACCAGTTCGCGGAAGAGCCGGTTGAGTCCGCCGGCCTGCTCCGACTGCCATCCCATGCCCATCTGGATGCTCGTGACCGGCTGGATGCTCGTGACCGGCACCTTCATCGCGCCGCCTCGCGCAGCAGCAACAGATGCTCCGCCGCGATGCGGTCCCACGCGTAACGCCGCGAGGTGGCGGCGATCGCGGTGCGCATGCGAGCGAGGAGCGCCGAGTCGTCGCGGAGCCGCAGCACTCGCGCGCGCAGCGCGTCGGGGCCCATCTCGCTGAAGAATCCATTCTCGCCGTCGACGATCAGGTCCTCGGTCCCGTTGATCGCGTGCGCGACGATCGGGAGTCCGCACCCGGCTGCCTCGAGCGTGACGAGCGAGAAGGCCTCGTAGCGCGACGGGAAGAGCAGCAGGTCGGCCGCCTGATACCACTGCTCCGGCGTGCGCGATGGTCCGGCGAAGATCACGTTCTGCTCGGCGCCCACGCGTGCGGCATGCGCGCGCATCGCGGTCACGTCGCCGTTGCCGACGACCACGAAGGTCACGTCGGGCAGGCCCGCCACCGCGGAGATCGCGTCGCGCACGCCCTTCCGTTCCCAATCGCCGCCGACGAAGAGCGCGATGAAGCGGTCAGCCGCGAGTCCGAGCTCCTTGCGGAGCGCCGCGCGCACGGCTGCGTCGATCGGGTGGAACACCGCGTGATCGACGCCGTTCGGGATCATGGTGATCTTCGCCGCCGGCACGCCGTAGAACTCCTGCAGTTCGCGTCCCACGCCGGTGGAGACCGCGATGACGCGCCGGAGCCGCGCCGCGCCGTACGCATGCCGCTCGGTCGCGACGAATCGCGACTGCACCGCGCGCTGCCACGCGCCGCGCAGCAGGCCGCCGCCGCGCAATCCGCCGAACCGCGCCGTGAAGGCCGCCTGGCAGAACTGCGCCGTGATCACGTCGGCCTCGCGCGCCGCAGCGCCGATGCTCTCGACGAGGTCGGAGCCGAGCCGCGCGGCCTCGCGCGCGGCGGCGCGTGCGAAGAGCGTCGTGCGCACGATCGTCGGCGCGTCGGGCAGGTGCACCGGCACATGACGGTGCCGCACGCCGGGGAGTTCGCAGACGCTCGAGACCACGCGCAGATCGACGTCGGGCGCGAGCCGTGTGAGCACTTCGGCGGCCGCGCGCTCCTGCCCGCCGCGGCGGTGGACCTCGAGGGCGACGAACGTGAGACTCAGCATGCGAGGGAAGTCCGATAGACGGCGACCGTCTCGTCCACCATGCGCTGCACTTGGTAGTGCGCGAGACCCTCGCGCCCGGCGGCGGCCTGCGTCGCGCGCCGCACAGGATCGGAGAGCAGGGAGTCGATCGCCGCGGCGAGCGCGGCGGGATCGCGCGCCGGCACGAGCACGCCGGCGTGGCCGTCGTCGAGCGACTCGCGCACGCCGTCGACGTCGGTCGCGACGATCGCGCAGCCAGCCGCGCGGGCCTCGCCGATCACGATCGGGAACGACTCGCGGCGCGACGCGAGCACGAAGACGTCGGCGGCGCGCAGGTAGGGCATGGGGTCGCGCTGGAAGCCGACGAAGTGCACGCGGCTCAGGGCCGCACCCGTGCGCGCGTCCATCGCGCGCGCGGCCGATTCGAATCGCGCGCGCTCAGGTCCGTCGCCCACGAGGTAGAGATGTGCCCCGGGATGCGCGGCCGCGATCGTCCCGAACGCCTGCAGCAGCTCGTCGATCCCTTTGCGCGCGTTCATCCCCGCGACGGTGACGACGGCCGGATGCGACAACGCGGCCGGTACGACCGTCGCTGCGTCGGGCAGACGGGGACTCCCCACCGTGCCATTGAGCACCACGCGCAGCTTCGCGTCGGGCACGCCGCGCGCGCGCATGGTCGCGCGCACCGCGGTCCCGCAGCAGAGCACGATGTCGGCGAGCGCCATGAGTCGCGCACTCCGCTGGTAGACGTTGTGCACATGCCCGACCAGCAGCGGTCCGCGTGGCGGAGGCCCACTTCGCACCGCGCGCGCGAGCACCGCGCCGGTCATCATGTGCGCATGCACGACGTCGGGACGCAGTCGGCCGAGCAGCGCGCGCAGGCGCGCCGCCGCGCGCAGCAGGGTCACGGGTCCACGGCGTTGGTCGAGCGCATGATGCGTGATGCCCCACCAGGCGAGCCGCGACTCGAACTCGCCCCCGCCCGACGCCAAGTGCACCTCATGCCCGCGCTGCGCCTGCCCCCACGCGAGATCGATCGCCGTGTTGATGATCCCGTTCCCCGTCTCGCGCACGGTGTTGAGCAGGTGCAGGACGCGCAGCGGGCGTGCGCTCACGCCTCCTCCCCGAGCGCGAGTTCGCGGACGGCGTCGACGAGCCGCGCGGCGTAGTGCTGCGCCGAGAAGTCCTGCGCGCGCGTGTGCGCGGCCGCGCCGCACCGTTCGGCGAACTCGGGATCGTCGAGGAACCGCGTGACGGCCTTCGCGAGCGCCGGCACGTCGTCGAACGGCGCAAGCAACCCGTCCTGCCCGTCGGTGATCACTTCGGCGGGCCCGCCCGCCGCGCCCGCGATCACCGGTTTCGCGAGCGCCATCGCCTCGACCACCACGATCCCGAACGGCTCGCGGTCGGAGGCGTGCACGACGATGTCCATGGCTTGCATCCAGTGCGGTACGTCGGCCTGATAGCCGGCGAAGGTCACCGCGCCCTCCACGCCGAGCCGGCGCGCGAGGGCCTTCAACTCGTCGCCGTAGCCGGGCTCCGTGTCGTGCGCGCCCCCGACGATCACCATATGCGCGTCGGGGTGCCGCGCGCGCACCGCGGGCAGCGCCGCGACGAGCGTGTGCATCCCCTTCCATCGCTGCAGCCGTCCCACGATACCGATCAACGGGCCGGTGGATGGCAACGAGAACCGTCTCCGCAGCGCGGCCGGCGATTCCGCGCGCACCGAGTCGAACTTCTCGAGCGACGCGCCCGGATACACGAGCTGCTGCGGCCGCACCGGCGCGATCCGCGCCTGCGCCGCCGCCACGTCCTTCGAGAGCACCACGATCCCGCGCGCCCGGCAGAAGGTCGCGAAGCGATCGGTCCAGTCGGGACTCGGCAGCCCCACCTGATACCACGCCGCGGGAATGTCGGCGAGCCAGGCGGCGGGCCCCGCGAGCAGCTGCGACGAGACCATCCATCCGAAGACGAGCGAGACCTGCCGCTCCCGCGCGAGCGCCGCGATGCGCCGCACTGCGCCGATGCGCTTGCCGAGTTGCCGGATGCGTCCGGCCTCGATCAGATGCGTCTCCACGCCGTACGCCCGCGTCTCGGCGACCATTGGACCGTCCTTGGTGAAGACGGCGATCCACTCGATCCCGTGCCCGCGCCCATGCTCCATGAGTTGACGGAACATCATCTCGCCGCCGCCCAGCTGTTCGCCGAGCGGCATGACGACGAGCACGCGGAGATCGGTCATGCGCGCGGCGTCCGATGGAGCGTCAGGCGGTGCATCGCGCGCGCCATCGCGCGGCCGCTGCGCGCGGCGCGCCACGCCTCCCACGCCCATGCATGTCCCTGTGCACGCAGTCGCAGCGCGGCGAGCAGTCCCGGCGCGGAGGTGGTGCCAGCGAGCGCGCTCCAGAGCACGAACGCGGCCTGTGCGGCGCCGCGCAGGTGTTCGCCCACCACCAGCGACTCGTTGTGCACGGCGTCGGCGTACGGCCCCGCCGCGAACGCGCCGCGGTGCACCTGATCGTCGCCGGCGCGCGCTTCCACATGATGATCGACCGCGATCGCCGGATCGTAGCGCAACCGCCATCCCGCGCGGCGCATCGGCAGGCAGGTCGCGAGTTCCCAGTGCACCTGCGCACCGGCGCCGCGCAGTCGCGTATCGAAGCCGGCGGCGCGCAGGGCTTCCGCACGGAAGCAGCAGTTCACGCCCTTGAGCACGTCCACGTCGCGCGGGGGGCCCGCGCCGAGATGATGGCGGCCGATCACGCGGCCGAACCATTGCACGCGTCCGACGTCGTGCGCGTCGCCACGCTCGTGCGGCTGCCAGTCGCGTCCGCCCACGCCCCCGAGCGCGCGGTCGGCGTCGAGCGCGTCGGCGAGGCGGGCGATCCAGTCGGCGCGCGGTTCGGCGTCGTCATCGGTGAACGCAATGTAGTCCCCCGTGGCGCGGGCGAGCCCCGCCTGCATCGCGGCGATCACGCCGCCCGCGTGCACGACCACCTGCTCCACGCGCGTCGACGGCGGGAACGCGACGGCGCGCGCGGCGGTCTCGGTCGCGTCGTCACCGGTGCGCGTCACGACGATCACTTCGTCGGGGGCGCGCTGCTGCGTGGCCAGCGCCAGCAGGCAGCGGGCGAGCGCGAGCGGCCGCTGCCACGCGGGGACGATCACGCTCACGCGCGCGACTGGACGCGCGGCGAGATGCGCGGCGGAACGCGTATCCGACGCGACGCTCACGCGACCTCCGCGCGCGCCCGTTGCGCGACGCTGCCCGGATCGGGCCGCGGGAACTCCACCAGCGCCGCGCGCTCCCACTCGCCCGCGTGCGACCACACCGCGAACAGCTCGCTCGCGAGCGAGAGGAGCGCGCGCACCGAGTCGAGCGTGAACGGCAGCGACCGCACGATCCCCACCCGCAGCGACGCCACGCCGCGCATCAGCCGCCAGCGCACCGGTCGCGGCGCGCCATGCTTGTAGAGGTACCGCACCTCGGC
>JAYTNC010000126.1:0-9118 GCA_043748515.1 Gemmatimonadota bacterium
GGAGCTGGCGCTCTCGCTCAAGCCGGCTACGCAGCGTCTCACCGGGCACGTACGGCATGACGTAGTACAGCAGCCCGTCGGCCTCGCCGCTGTCGAGCAACGGCAGGATGTGCGGATGCTGCAGCCGAGCCGTCGTGCGGATCTCGCTCAAGAACCGCTCACCGCCGAGCGCCGCGCCGAGGTCCGGATGCAGCACCTTGATGGCGACGTCGCGGTCGTGCTTGAGATCGTGCGCGAGGTAGACCGTGGCCATGCCGCCGGCGCCGAGCTCGCGCTCGATGCGGTAGCGGTCGGCGAGGGCGGTGCGGAGCCGCTCGAAAGTCTGGGTCATCGAGCCAGAAGCTACGGCTCGCCGCGCGCCGGCGACCCCTCCCGACCGCCTAGCGGCCTGACGCGCCGCTACCGCATCCTCACCGCATCGTCCACCCCGTCAGCACGCTCAACCGCACGCCGCTCGCCGACGGCACGAACGCCACGTTGATCGGGATGTTGACCGACTCCCTCCGCAGCGTGGTGCCGACCGCGATCGCTAGCGCGATGCCCGCCGGCGTCATGTTCGGACCGATACCGAACTCGGTCCCCTTCACCGAGCGAAGGCCCACGAGCCAGGTCGCGCTCGGCAGGAAGAGCCCCTGCTCGAGTCCGCCCACGAGGATCACGAACTCGGTCACCGGCGCCGTGCCCTCACCAGCGCCGAGGAACTGTCGTTCGAACTGCCAGCCGAACTGCGTGATCACTGGCGCGGCGTCGATGCCGTTTTCGAAGAGCTTGTCGACGATGCCCGCCGAGAGGAAGGTGAGGCCGAAGCGGGGGCCGGCGAGCTTCATGCGCGTGGTCGCGCCGGGCAGGCGCGGGTCCGTGGTGGCCTGCGCGGAGGCGCTCGAGGGGCCGACCGCGAGAATGAGCGCGGCACCGACGAGAGAGGCGCGGCGGAGGGTGCGAACGGAACAGAGCATCTTCGACTCCTGTACGGGGTGATGGGGCGTTGCGGGCGAGAGGAGCGCCGCAGATCGGCCGCTGCTCGCCCACGCCCTCATGGTCGCGTTCTGCGGGCGACGCTTGAATAGGTCAGATGACGTATTCGCCGCCCCAGGCTGACGTAGCCGGGCACCCACTCGCCTACTCGCCCGCGGACCGCGCGGCCGTCATCTTTCGGCCCTCCCCTGGTCCGCGAGGCGACCACCGCATTGATGCACTGATCCAGGGCCTGCACCACGTCACCGCTACCGTGAGCGACGCGCAGGCCGACGTCGACTTCTACGTCGGCCTGCTCGGCCAGCGCCTCGGGCAGGAGCCGAATGACGCAGCGACAATCGAGTCGCTACGACGCGAGCTGCATCGTGTTCGTGGCCCGCCCTCGACGTTGCGCGACGCGCGGCGTTGGTGGCGAACTTCGCGACGGCGCTGGGCGCAGCGTTCGAGGCGCCGATAGAGGTGGCATCAGTGTCTGAAAATCAGGAACTGGCATGTCTCTCCGTGAAGAGCCAGTCGAGATAACGTGGGCTTCTGCTGCGAGCGGACCGACCGATGCCGCGCGATGCGCCGATGGCCGGTCCGCTCGTCAGCAGCAAGCAATGTTCTGCCGGCGACCGGCGTGAGTTCGAGCACGCCGCTCGAGTCGCCGCACTTGGCGTTCGTCGCGCTCGGTGGCGGCCCGGTGCTGCGCGCGGTCGAGTCGTCGAGCATGGTGCCGGTCGCCGCGCGCGCCGAGATCGAACGGATCGCGCGCGAGGCCGGCATCGCGCTGCAGATCGGGCTCACGCAGGGCGGGACCGGCGGCACGGCCTTCACCCACTCGGGCGCACCGAACGTGCCGCTCTCGTGGCCCGGTCGGTACAGTCACTCGCCGGCGGAGGTGCTCGACCCGCGCGACGTGGAGCGGCTCGCCGCGCTCATCACGGCGATCGCCCGGCGGTGATGCCCGCCGCTCGGCGGTCCGGACCATCGCAGCGGCGCGCACGTCCTGCATGGGCGAACGCACGGGGAGGCCGTCTCACGACGGCCTCCCCGGTCCTGCATCGCTCATGCCGGTGTCTTACGGCGCCGGCCTCACCACGATATTGCCCGCCAGACTCACCGCGGTCTGCGCGAGGAGACGGCCATTCGCCGAGGCACCGGTCGCCAGCGTGATCGACGTCTGCGACAGGACGATCCCTTCCATGTGCGCCCCGGTCCCGATCGAGACGACACCGAACACCTGCCAGAACACATTCTTGGCGAGCGCCCCACCGGTCAGCGTGACCGACGTCGCCGACGCCTGCGTGATCCCGCCCGCGATCTGGAAGATCCAGACATCGGTGGCGCCGCCGTTGAGCGTGACGTTCGACGGGATCGTCACGGTGTTCGACCACTTGTAGAGACCGGCCGGAAGCGTCAGGCCACCGATGTCGCCGGAAGCGAGCTCGGTGAAGTCCGGAGTCACGCGGCCGGCGGCGTCGGTGTACGCCGTCTCCATGTCGCCGATCGCGGTCGTGAGGTTCGTCGCCGTCGGTGCGGCGTACCCGGGTGCGTAGATGTTGCCCGTCACCTGCGCCGAGGTGGCGAAGGGACTCGCCGCCGGCAACGTGAGCGCGAAGCCGGTGATGAACGTCGCGGCCGCCGGGCTGATGCCGAGATCGCCGGTGATGGCGGAGGTCGGCACGTTGGAGATCGCCGACTTGGCGAGGATCACGTAGTTGCCTGCCGTGCCGAGGTTCACCGGCAGTCGGCCCACGCCCGAGGTGACGTTCACCGTCGCGTTGCCGGAGACGGCCCCGCTCGTCGCGCGCACCGTGTTGATGAACGTGCCGGCCGCACCGCCGGCCGTGAAGAGCCCGTTGGCGCTGATCGTTCCGCCGCCGGCGATGACCGACCAGACGGGCGTGATCGCCACGACGTTGTTGCCCGCGTCACGGCCCACGGCCGTGAACTGCTGTGCGCCGGCCATCGGGAGGACCACCGGACGCGGCGTGATGGTGACGCTGGCCAGGGCGCCGACGCCGATCGTCACCGAGGCGGTGCCGGAGATGGCGCCGCTCGCGGCCCGCACCGTGTTCGTGAAGGTGCCCGCGGTCGCGCCAGCGGTGAAGAGACCGCCGACGCTGATCGTGCCGCCGCTCGCGACCACCGACCAGACCGGCGTGATCACGACGACGTTGTTGTACGCGTCGCGTCCGACGGCCGTGAACTGCTGCGCGCCGCTGATGATCATCGTCCCCGAACTCGGCGAGACGACGATGTTCGCGAGGGCGCCGGCGTTGACGGTGACCGTCGCGGTCCCTGTCACGGTCCCGTTCGACGCGCTCACCGTGTTGCTGAACGTCCCGGCGAGCGTGCCGGCGGTGAAGAGCCCGGTGCTGCTCACGGTGCCGCCAGTGGCGGCGACGGTCCACGTCGGCGTGAATGCGACGACGCGATCATTCGCGTCGCGTCCCACGGCCACGTACTGCTGCGTGCCGTTGATCGCGAGCGCGACAGTGGCCGGCGTGACGGTGATCGACGTGATGGTGCGGACCTCCGCCGGATTGTCGCACGCGCCAGTGAGCAGCGTGGCGGCCACGAGGAAGAGGCCGGCGGTCAGCCGGCGAGGCGACGGCACTCGGCGCGACCGGATCGGATCGGAAATCGTCATGTTGAGCTCCCTGGGTATTGCGACGCCACCGTGCTTGGCGTGTGAGTGGCGCACACACGGACCACGAGTTGAGTCTACGGCGCGCGGTCCCGCGGGAGCATCGCCTGAATGGGTGACCTTGTGGGGTGGGGTGAGCCGGGGAGTGGCACGAAAGGACTACGCTGGTCGAACGGTCCGTCGCGACGGAGCACGAGACAGGCGTTGATGCCACCGAAGCCGAACGAGTTGGGGATCGCGACATCGAACGCCAGCGCGCGGCCCGCCCCGGGCACACAGTCGAGGTCGCAGGCGGCGTCAGGCGTTTCGAGGTTCAGGGTGGGCGGGATCCATCCCTGCTGGAGCGCCATGCCGCAGATCGCCGATTCCCAGGAACCTGTCGCACCGAGCGCATGCCCGTGATAACCCTTCGTGCCGCTCACCGGCACACGGTCGGCGTGCGCGCCGAGGGCGAGACGGATCGCGGCGGTCTCGGCGGGATCGTTGAGCGGCGTCGAACTCGCATGGGCGTTCACGTACTCGATCTCGTGCGGGGCCACGTGCGCATCGTGCATCGCGAGGCGCATCGCCCGCGCCGCCTCACGCCCGCTCGCATGCGGGGCGGTCATGTGATGCCCGTCGTTCGTGGTGCCGTACCCGAGCACCTCGGCGAGGATGGGCGCGACGCGCTGCTCGGCGCATCGTTGCGCGTGCTCATCGCGCGGATGAGCGCGAATGAGCCGAAGCAGAGCGGCGAGAGCGGCGCCTCGGCGCCGCCGGCGAGCATCACGTCGGCGGCCCCCGAGCGGATCTGCCGCATCGCCTCGCCGATCGCCATCGTCCCCGACGCGCAGCTCATCGCATTGGTGGAGTTGGGTCCGGTGAGACCGAACTCGATCGCGATGTTGCAGCTCGCCGCGCCGCCGAAGACGGCCGACAAGTTCCTCGCGTGCGGTGTCCTCGAGTACGGCTTCGCGCGCATCCGCTGCGACGCCTGCGCGCACGAGTACCTGCTCGCGTTCTCGTGCCAGTGCCGCTACTTCTGCCCGAGCTGCCACGCCAAGCGGCTCGCCATGTGGGCGCAGTGGCTGGACGCGACGCTCCTCGCGTGTCAGCGATCGTCCCGCACCGGCAGGTGGTGCTCACAATTCCGAAGCGGCTGCGCGCCTACTGTCTCTATCGCCGCCGCCTGCTCGGCGAGATCGCCCGCGTCGTCGCCTGTTTGCACACGCACGGCTCGCGGGCCAACTGGCATCCGCACCTGCACCTGCTCGTCACCGACGGCGGGTTCCGGCCCGACGGGACATTTGTCTCATGGCCGGTGCATGACACGGCGGGATGCTCCCCTGGCCGCACTCGGGGTTCCACGTCCACACGGCCGTCCGGGTCCCCGAAGACGATCGCGCCTTCGCCACCCGGCTCGCGCGCTATTGTGCGAGGAATCCCGTCGCTTTGGAGCGACTGACCTACGAACGGACCGCGACGGCGGTGACCTATCGCTCCGATAAGTCCGAGGGCCCGACGGCGGGCACCGAGACGGTGGACCCGCTCGAGTTCCTGGCCCGGGTGCTGGTCCACATCCCGGACAAAGGCCACGCCGGTGGGCGGCGCTCCGGCAGCAGATCGTCGCGGTCATCACCCAACCCGAGCTCCGTCGGCGCCGGGCGCCAGGCGCCGAGCGACGGCGGCCCACCGCACGCCCTGAGCATCGCCCCGACCACGCGCGGGGACGTTCGGCGTGCGCGATGGTCCCACCGCGGCGTCACAGCAGTCGCCGCCGGCCACGGGTCCCTACGGGTCCCTACGGGTCCCTACCGGGACCGCGCCGCGGAGGGCCCGCGAGCCGCGCCCGCGGGGCGGAGGTCACGCCGCGACCCGTTCGTCGGTGCTGTTCGTCGGTGCTGTTCGTCGGTGCTGTTCGTCGGTGCTCGCGCGGTCGGCGATCGGGCGGTATACTCGACCGACCCCGATTGGAATTCCTATCCCGAACGGGTTCCTGGGCTGGGCGGGCGGGGTTGTCGTCAGGAGGCCGTATCGATCCGCACGGTCGCCTCCGCCGCCGAGAAGGCCTCGATATCGGCGACCACGTCACGAATGCGGCCCGACACGTCGGCGTCCTGCAACGTCTCGCGCGCCGCGTCGGCGCGCAACGTCGCCACCTGCAGCCAGAGGGTCTGGAGCAGACCGTACAGTCGCTCGCGACGGCGTTTCGCCTCCACGAGTTGCTCGGAGAGCCGTTTCAGGAGCGCACGCTGCGCGCTGAGCATCTGCCGGAGCTCGCGACGGGTCGAAGGCTCGTCGGACTCCTCTCCCAGCACAGCCAGCTTCTGGTCGAGCCCGGCAATCTCCGTCGGGCTCGCGTCGCGCGCGAGCATCGCGATCTCCTCGTCGCATCGGTCGAGCGCATGCCCCACGTGACGGGCTGCGGACACCGCGCTCGCGCCAAGATCGCCCGCCGGTCCACTCAACTGCGGTGCGCGCTCGATCACGGCCCGCACGAGTTCGGCGGGGGTCCGGGGGTCGGACGTCCCGACCGACGCGCGAGGTGCCGCAGTGGCGAGGAGTCTGGCCACGTGAGGCAGCTTCCAGAACCGGCTGTGCGTCGTCGAGCCGAGGATCAGCGAGCGCAGGTCCGCATTGTTCGGAAAGCCGGTGCGATAGGCCCACCAAGCCGTCCAGACCATGCCGACGGTGACGAGGACCCACAGTCCCGCAGTCGCAACGCCAAGTAGCCGGACTCGCTCCGACCCTCCGAATGACACTAGCGGCGGCAGCAGGAGCAGGGCGGCGCCGGCCACGGCACCGTAGAACTGTCGCAGCCGTCGCACCACGGCCGGCAGGCGATCCCACACGTCGCCCGGGCGCCTGCACGGCCGCCACCATCCGAACGGCCACCACTGCGGAGGCCACGCCGCGACACGCGCCATCTGCCGCCAAGTGCACCCCTTCGAGTGGTGCAGCACGGCCGCGAATGCGAACGCGGCGGCCGGGAGCAGTGCCGCAGCTGCGGCGATGATCCATCGCGTCGGCCCCGTCGCCGCCGAGGCGAACCAGGCGACGTTTCCCGTGACCCAACCGCCGACCACGCTCCACAGCAGCGCGGATGATACTTCGCGCAACTCCCCGGGAAGCCAATCGTCGTCCGCATCCACCGAGGCGCCAAGTGCCTCCCGCAGCGTCGCCCCTGTTCGCCATCGTGCGGCGGGGTCCTTGGCGAGGCACCTCGTGATCGCGCGAACGAGGTCCTCGTCCGCATCCGGCGCCAAGAGGCGCAGCGCGGTCGGCTCTTTGGTCACATGCTGCACGATCACGTCGCGAAAGCTGTCTCCGTCGAACGGGAGCCGTCCGCTCAACATCGCGTAGCCCATCACGCCAAGCGAATAGAGATCACTGCTGCCGTCGAGGTCGCGCTCGCCACTCGCCTGTTCCGGTGACATGTAGTGCGGGGTTCCCACCACCGCGCCGAGTTCCGTGAGCGTCACGCCGCTCGCGGTGGCCTTCGCCACCCCGAAGTCGGTAAGTGAGGGCCGGCCGGAGTCGTCGTCCAACAGCACATTGTCGGGCTTGAGGTCCCGGTGGATGACACCCTGTCGGTGCGCATGATCGAGTGCTCCCGCCAGTTCGCTCATGATGCGACGCACGTCGTCGGCACCGAGCCGTCCCTCACGCCGCAGCCGGTCGCCGAGCGACTCGCCCTTCACGTAGCCCATCACGAAGTACAACATCCCGTCCACTTCGCCGAAGGCGTGGAGCGGGACGATGTTCGGGTGCGACAACTTCGCGGCGGTGCGAGCCTCGCGACGGAATCGTTCGCGCCCCTCGGCGTCCGCCGCCATGTTCAGCGGCAGCACCTTGATCGCGACCGCGCGCTCCAACGCGCGCTCGCGCGCGAGATACACGGCTCCCATGCCGCCGCGACCCAGCAGGCGCACGATCTCGAACTGGTCGCCCAAGGCCCGCTCGAGGCTGAGCCGCTCGAGGTCGGCTGGCGCCGCGGCCGTGCTCGTCCGCAGCGCAGTGCCGCATTTCAGGCAGAATCGGGACTCGGCCGGATAGGTCGTCGCACACACCTTGCATTCCACAGCCACTATATGGCCTCCGCCGGTCCGCTGGTCAAGACGGGCGCAGCAGGTGCGCGCGCCAGCGACCCCATGGCTCCCCGAACGCTACATTCTTGCCGGGACGATCGAGCCCGCGTCGCGCTGCGATCGATGTTCGTGAGGAACGCTTGCGAGGTCGCGGCGTCCACGAAATCGGGTGAAGCTCATTTGGAGTCGCAAGATCGTCGGGTCGAACGTCTACGGCGTCGAATCGGCCGACCTGGCCGCCGCGTTGTTTACGGACACCTGCACGCAGCAGCACGTGGATCCGCGCGGCATCGTCTTGCACGCGGACAACGGCGGGCCCATGAAGGGCGCGACGATGATCGTGACCCTCGATCGGCTGGGCGTGCTCGCGTCCTTCAGTCGCCCGAGCGTGAGCAACGACAACCCGTTTCCCGAATCGCTCTTCCGCACCTTGAAGTATCGGCCCGAGTATCCGACTCAGCCTTTCGCCGATCTCGCCGCGGCGCGCGCGTGGGTGCAGACGTTTGTGCGCTGGTACAACACCGCGCATCTGCACAGCGCGATTCGCTTCGTCACGCCGGACGACCGGCACACGGGGCGCGACGTCTCGCTCCTCGCCGCGCGCCAACTCGTCTATGAACGCGCGCGCGCCAGCAATCCGGACCGCTGGAGCGGCGACACCCGCAACTGGAATCCGATCACGGAAGTCACGCTCAATCCCGAGCACCCCGTGGAATCGCCAAAGCGGCTCGTCGCATGAAGTCTCATGCGACAACTACCTTGACACTCACCGCGTCGACGATCAAGATCTTTGCGTTGAGAATATCGGTTGAACCAATCATGATCGTCCGCAGCTTTATTCGTTTGTGGCTATTTGTTTGTCCGCGTGTGCCAGCGCCTCATTCAAGGCATCCATGAACTCGTTGACTTTGATCGGCTTGGTGAGATAGCGGAAGAATCCTGCCTCCAGGCCTTTCTCTCGATATCGCGTGGTATGGCATTGGCACTGATGGCAAGCACCGGGATATGCGCCGTTAGCGGATCTTCACGCAGGATTTTCAGCGCCTGGATACCGCTGATGCCAGGCAGATTGATGTCCATCAGGATCACATCCGGGAGATGGGTGCGCGCCAGCGCTATGCCGAGATTGCCGTCCCGTGCACTCAACAAGCGTATATCGGGACGGCGCGCGATGAGTTGCTCGACCAGTTTCAAGTTAGCCCGGTTGTCTTCTACATACAGCAGGGTGTGCAGCGCAGCGCCATGCTGAACACGCGCTTGAAGCAGCGCAAGTGGTTCGTCTGCACCGGTGGCAAGTTGTGGTACGTCCGCCAAGTTCAGTTCGATCCAGAACACACTGCCCACTCCGACGGTGCTTTCCACGCCGATTTCGCCCCCCATCAATTCGACCAGCCGCTTGCTCACCACCAGGCCGATGCCGGTACCTTCCCCGGCACTGGCATCT
>JAYTNC010000127.1:0-7206 GCA_043748515.1 Gemmatimonadota bacterium
ATGGTCGAAGGTCGCCCCGAGACGCCCGCCTCGGTGCGCATCCGCACCGAGCCCGACTGGCGCGTCGCCACCGGGATGACGCCCGGAGACTCGGCGCGCCGCTACGTCGCGCGCGACGTGCACGACCTCATGGACCATCCGTTCTTCGTGGGGAAGTTCGACTTCGACAGTACGCGCGTCGCCGACAAATGGATGCGGCTCGCCACCTACCCCGCCGGCGCGCTCTCGCCGCAGCGGCGCGCGGCGCTCTGGGACGCACTTGCACGGGCGGTCCCGCCCGTGGCGGCGGTGTTCGGCGAGGTCCCGTGGACGAGCTACACGGTGCTGCAGGTGATCGACTCCGGCTTCGGCGGCATGAGCGCGCTCGAGCATTCCGAGAGCGAACTCGCGATCGTCGCCGCCGAGTTCCTCGACGAGCCGTTCGTGACCTCGGTGCATGCGCACGAGATCGTCCATGCGTGGAACGTGAAGCGCCTGCGCCCCGCCGATCTCGTGCCCTACCGGTACGACCGCGCGCAGCCCACGGCTTGGCTCTGGATGAGCGAAGGGCTCACCGACTACTACGCCGATCTCGCACTCGTGCGCAGCGGGCTCGCGGACGAAGCCGCCTTCCTCGCGACGACGCTCGGCAAGATCGACCACGTGGCGAACGTCCCCGTGATCGCGCTCGAGGACGCCTCGCTGCAGGCGTGGCTCGACGTGAGCGACGGCACGAGCGACATCTATTACGACAAGGGATCGCTCGCCGGGCTCGCGCTCGACATCCTCATCCGCGACGCGAGCGACAACGCACGGTCGCTCGACGACGTGATGCGCGAACTCTGGACCGGCCCGACGAAGCAGGGGCGCGGCTTCACGCCGGACGAGTTCTGGAACGCCGTCACGCGCGCGGCGGGCGGCAAGGCGTTCGGCGCGTTCGAGCAGCGTTACATCGACGGCCGCGTGGCGTTCCCGTGGGAGGAGTGGCTGCCGCTCGCGGGGTGGCGCGTCGTCTCCGATTCAACGGTGGAGCCGCGCCTCGGTGCGCTGCTGCGCGCGCATGCGGAGGGAGTGCGCGTGGAAGCGCTCGATCCAGATGGCTCCGGCGTGCGCGCCGGGCTCGAGATCGGCGATGTGATCACGGCGATCGGCGGGCGCTCGACGCTCGATCCGGCCTTCGGCGACGCCTGGCGCGAGTTCTGGGGAAAGCGTCCCGGCGCGGTGATGACGCTCGACGTGCGTCGCGGCACCGGCGCGCTCAAGATCGACGTGATCGTCGAGGTGACGACGCTGATCGACACCCACATCGCGCCCATGCCGGGCGCGAGCGACAAGGCGCGACGGATACGCGCCGGGATCCTGCGCGGCCGCTAGCGGCCGCCACCAAGTGCCAGCGGCCGCGCAGCGACTGCCAGCAGCCGCCGACCGGCGTCAGCGACCGGTCTTGAACTTCCGGTAGCGCTCCGCCACCGACGGATCGCGCGGCGTGCGCGGCTCGGCCAGCAGCTTCTCGAGCTCCGCGATCTCGCGCGGCACGATCGCCGACGGGCGGATCACGCCAGCGGCCGTGACGAGATAGTCGTCCTCGATGCGCACGCCGATGTCCGCGTAGCGCGCGACCGCCGCGCCGATCCTCGCCTTCACTTCCCGATTGCGCGGGCTGTCGGAGATGATCCCGAGCAGGTTGCCGCGCACGTAGATGCCGGGCTCGATCGTGAACGCGCTCCCTACCGCGAACTTCCCCGTCGCCGTGTACTGGTCGGGATCGTGCACGAGCAGGCCGATGCCGTGGCCGAGGCCGTGCATGTAGAAGAGCGACAGCTGCGAGCAGTTGCGCGGCTGGTCGGCGGTGCCGCACTCGTACGTGGCGGAGGGCGACTCGATCAGACCGACCGCGGTCAGGCCCGCGGCGAGGACCGCGGTCGCGGAGTCGGTCATCGCGCGCGCCGGCGCGTCGATGCGGATCTGCCGCTCGGCCGCCTTGTGCGCGTCGAGCACGATCTGGTAGATCGCGCGCTGCTCGGTGGTGAAACGCCGGCTCACCGGCACCGTGCGCGTGATGTCCGCGGCGTAGCCGTCGAAGTACGCGGCCATGTCCATCACGATCATCTCGCCGGCCTGCGCGACGCGATCGTTGCGGTTGTAGTGCAGCGTGGTCGAGTTCGGTCCCGAGCCGACGATCGATCCGTACGAGGGACCGTCCGCCCCCTCACCGCGCCAGACGCCCTCGGCGGCCGCCTGCAACTCGAACTCGACGATGCCCGGCTGCACCAGCCGCATCGCGGCCACATGCCCGCGCGCGCTGATCTCCGACGAGATGCGGATCCGCTCGAGTTCCGCCGCGCTCTTCTTGCCGCGGAGCAGGGAGATCGCGCGAGTGGCGGCGCGACTGTCGACCGTGACGCCGGGATTCGCCTGCGCGACGGCATCGACGAACTGGTCGTGCACCGACCGCTCCGTCATCCGTGCGCCGATGTCGCCGAGCACGTGGAGCGTCCTGTGCTGCGCGAGCAGTGAATCGACCACCGTGCGGAGCACCGAGGCGTTGCGACCGTCCATCCCGAGCGTGCCGCGGACGCCGTCGACGCCGAGGCGTGAGCCGTTCCAGACCTCTGCCGCCGGATCCTTCGGGCGCACGAAGAGCAGTTCGCGGCGCGAGTCGCCGACCTTCACGATCACCAGCGCCGAGCCGGGCTCGTCGAAGCCGGTGAGGTAGCGGAACTGCGGATGTTGATGGAAGGGGATGAAGTCCGGATTCGGTTCGCCCGCGCCGAGGATCAGGATCACGCCGTCCGGCAGCGCCGAGGCCAAGGCCGCGCGTCGCGCGGCGAACTCGGACTGCGCGATCTGCGCCGCGAGCGAACCGGCCGAGGCGGCGAGCACGACAGCGGCGCCGGCGGCGAGCGTGGCGGTGCGGAGCAGGAGCGAATGGGCGGACGTACGACGCACGAGTGACTCCGGGAGTTGGCGGTGCGGGACAAGACCGCCCTCAAGATGGCGGTCCGGGAGCCGCTCCGCAGGGGGCCAGCGGAGCGGGCCTTGGAGGCGTAGACTATGCGTCGCACCCCTTCCAACCGGAGTCATTCCGTGATGTACTGGCGCCCCGTTCGCAACGCGATCGCGCTCCTCGCCGTCCTGGCCCTCTCGGCCGACGCCCAGCAGCGCCTGACCTCCCCCAAGGATTTCTTCGGCCACGAGATCGGCGCCGACTACGTCCTGCCCAACTACACCAAGTTCGTCGAGTACTGGCAGCGGCTCGCGACCGAGTCGGATCGCATGGATCTCGACACCATCGGCTTCACCGCCGAAGGCCGTCCCCAGCTGATGGCGATCGTCTCGAGCCCGGAGAACCTCCGCAACCGCGAACGCTACCGGAAGATCGCCGAGCAGCTCGCGCGCGCCGAAGGCATCACCGAGGCGCAGGCGAAGCAACTGGCGAAGGAAGGGAAGGGCATCGTCTGGATCGACGGCGGCCTGCACGCCACCGAGGTGCTCGGCGCGCAGCAGCTGATCGAAACCAACTGGCAGCTCGTGTCGGGTGACGACGAGGAGACCGTGCGGTTCCGCAACGACCTCATCATCGTGATGGTCCACGCGAATCCTGACGGCATGGAGCTCGTGAGCAACTGGTACATGCGCGAGTCCGACCCGCGCCGTCGCAACACGAACATCCCGCGCCTCTACCAGAAGTACATCGGGCACGACAACAACCGCGACTTCTACCTGGCGTCGCAGCCCGAGACGGAGAACATGAACCGCGTGCTGTACCAGGAGTGGTATCCGCAGGTGATGTACAACCATCACCAGACGGGACCAGCCGGCACCGTGATGTTCGCCCCGCCGTTCCGCGATCCGATGAACTACAACCTGCATCCGCTCATCCGCACCGGACTCGACGTCGTCGGCAGCGCGATGCACAACCGCTTCGTCACCGAGGACAAGGGCGGCGTCGTGATGCGCGCGACGACCGGCTACTCCACGTGGTGGAACGGCGGCCTCCGCACGACGGCCTACTTCCACAACATCATCGGCCTGCTGACCGAGACCATCGGCAATCCGACGCCGCTGGAGATCCCGTTCATCCCGAACCGGCAGATCCCGAGCGCGGACGTCCCGCTGCCGGTGAAGCCGGGCGTCTGGCACTTCCGTCAGTCGGTCGACTATTCGGTGACCGCCAACCGCGCCGTGCTCGACGTGGTCGCGCGCAACCGCGAGCACTTCCTGTACAACATCTGGAAGATGGGCAACGACCAGATCGGGCGCGGGAGCAAGGACAGCTGGACCGTCTGGCCGCGTCGCATCGAGGCGATCCAGAATCAGATGACGGCCGAGAACCGCGCGCGCGCCGGTGCGGGCGCGCCCGCCGGTGGTGGTGGTGGTGGTGGCGGTGGCGGTGGTGGTGGCGGTGGCCTCTCGCGCAACGGCGAAGCGGCGCAGCAGTACCTCGCACTGCTCAACGACCCGGCCAAGCGCGATCCGCGCGGCTACGTCATCCCCTCCGACCAGGCCGACTTCCCGACCGCGGTGCGGTTCATCCACGCCCTGCAGAAGAACGGCATCGACGTCCACCGCGCGACGGCCGCCTTCTCGCTCGGCGGCAAGCGCTACGCGGCGGGTTCGTACGTCGTGAAGGTGGGACAGGCCTTCGGTTCGCACGTGATCGACATGTTCGAGCCGCAGGACCACCCCGATGACTTCCGCGTGCCGGGTGGCGCGCCGACGCCGCCGTACGACAACGCCGGCTGGACGCTCGCGATGCAGATGGGCGTGCAGTACGACCGGATCCTCGAGACCGTCGACGGTCCGTTCGAGAGGATCTCGCCCAGCAACCGTGTGAAGCCGATGGCCGGCACCGTGGCAAGCGGCGGCACGCTCGCGCTCTCGGGCGCGACCAACGACGCGTTCATCGCCGTCAACCGCCTCCTCAAGGCCGGGGCGACGGTGGCCCGCAAGGACGACGGCACCTGGATCGTCGCGAACAATGCGACGAGCCGGCCGATCATCGAGCGCGCCGCGCGCGAGCTCGGGCTCAGCTTCACCACCGGCACCATGACGGGCGCGCAGCCCGTGAAGTCGCTGCGCGTGGGCCTGTGGGATCGCTTCGGCGGTTCGATGCCGAGCGGCTGGACGCGCTGGCTGCTCGAGCAGTACGAGTTCCAGTTCAGCGTCGTGTACCCGCAGGACCTCGACGCCGGCAACCTCAACGCGAAGTACGACGCGCTCGTGTTCGTCGACGGAGCGATCCCGGAAGTGCGCACCGCCGGTGCGGGCCCGGCGGCGGCCGGTGGCCGCGGCGGCTTCGGCGGCGCCCTCGACACGGCGAGCCTGCCGGCGGAGATGCGTCGCATGGCCGGCAACGTGACGCAGGACCGCACGATGCCGCAGATCAAGCGGTTCATCGAGAACGGCGGCATGGTGATCACCATCGGCAGTTCGACGAACATCGCGCAGCACCTCGACCTCCCGATCTCCGACTACCTCGTGGAGCGCGCTCCGAACGGCGCCGCGACGGCGCTCGGCAACAACAAGTTCTACGTGCCGGGTTCGCTGCTCGAGGTCGCGGTCGACAACACGCAGCCGGCCACGGTCGGCATGGGCAAGCGCGCGATCGTGATGTACGACAACAGCCCGGTCTTCAAGCTCTCGCCCGACGCGCTCGCGCGCGGCGTGAAGCCGCTCATGTGGTTCGACTCCGCGACGCCGCTCCGCAGCGGCTGGGCGTGGGGCCAGAACTATCTCGAGGGCGGCGTGGCCGCGGCCGAGGCGACGGTGGGGCGCGGGACGGTGCGCCTGATCGGACCAGAGGCGCTGTTCCGGGCGCAGCCGGCGGGGACGTTCAAGCTGATCTTCAATGGGTTGATCGGGGTCAATAAGCCGACCATGTAGGATGAAGGATTAAGGATGAAGGATGAAAGACGGGCGGGGGCCGAGTTGGCCTCCGCCCGTCTCTTACTCCTGCGGTCAAGCGGTTCGCTGGGGCTCGTGGTGATGCGGTCCTCACGGAGCCGTAGCGCCACGGCCGCGCGCGTCGCGAACTTTCCGCGATGCAACGCGCGGGCCTTACACTCCTCATCGTCGGACTCCTCGCCGTCGGCCTCGCCTACGGCACGGCCCTTCTCGGCGTGGCCACCGCCACGGCGCCGTGGTGGCTCGCGTCGGGCTCCACTGCGACGCTCGCTGGTCTCGCGGCACTCGGTGCCGCACGCCGCGGCCGCTCGTCGCTTCTGCTCGGCTGGAGCATCGCGATCGCGTTCGTGAGCGTCGCCGCCGGGCTGCTCGTGCCGCTTGCGCTCCCTGCGCCCGATGCGGCCACGCCGCTGCTGCTCGGCCTCCCGCGCCCCACCGCGATCCTGCTGCTGCTCGTCGGACTCGTGCCGCTCGTGCTGCTGCCACTCGCCTACGCGGCGGCCTTCGAGCGCGAGGTGCTCTCGGAGGCCGATCTCGCCGCCCTGCGCGGTCGGCCGCGCGCGCCGGAAGCCGAAGCGGAAGCAGGGCGCGCCGAGTGATCGTCACCGTCGGCATCGCCTACTTCCTCTGCTGCGCCGCGATCGGCTGGTGGGCCTCGCGCCGCACGCGCACCGCCGAGGACTTCTTCGTCGCCGGCCGCGGGATCGGGCTCGTGCCGTTCGCGCTCGCCGCCATGGCCTCGACGCTCAGCGGCTTCGCCTTCATCGGCGGCCCCGGGCTCGTGTACGCGATCGGCATGACCGCCGTGTTCATCGTGCTGCCGGCCTCGCTCACCAACACGATGGGCGCCTGGGTGCTCGGCAAGCGCATGCGCCTGCTCGGCGAGGTGCGCGGTCTCGTCACCGTGCCCGACGCGATCGGGGCGCGGTACCGTTCGCCGGCGGCGCAGGGACTGAGCGCGGTCGCGATCCTCGTCGGCCTCGTCGGTTACATCGCGACCAACGTGCTCGCGCTCGGCATCGTGATCGACGCGATCTTCGACGTCGGTCTCCCGGCCGGCATCTGGATCGGCACCGCGGTCACGCTCGCCTACTCGGCGGGCGGCGGCATCCTCGCCGGCATCTGGACCGATGTCTTCCAGGGCGCGCTGATGGCGATCGCCTCGACCGTCGTCTTCGTCTTCGCGCTCGATTCGGGCGGCGGACTCTCGGCGATCGCACGCGCGATCCAGTCGGTCGATCCGACCCTGCTCGGCCCCTGGGGCGCCCGCGGCGCGATGGTCGCGCTCTCGTTCTTCTTCGTCTTCGCCGTCGGATCGCT
>JAYTNC010000128.1:0-10612 GCA_043748515.1 Gemmatimonadota bacterium
AAGGACGCCTCGGCGCTCGATCATCTCTGGGTCGGATCCGTGACCGGCGCCCAGGTGCCGCTCCGGCAGCTCGCCTCGTTCGAGTTCGAGACCTCCCCGCCGGCGATCCAGCACTACGACGGCGAGCGCGCCGTGATCGTGTCGTCGCAGGTGCGAACGGGCTTCAACACCGATCGCGTGACGCGGGCGCTGCTCGCGAGGCTCGACTCCTTCCCATTGCCGGCCGGATACCGGATCGAGGCGGCGGGCGAGATCGCGAGCCGGCAGGAGAGCTTCGGGGGGCTCGGCGCGGCGATCCTCATCGCGACCTTCGGCATCCTCGCGATCCTCGTCCTCGAGTTCCGAACCTTCCGCGGCATGCTCATCGTCTCGAGCGTGATCCCGCTCGGCGTGATCGGCGGGCTCGTCGCGCTCTGGCTCACCGGCTACACGCTGAGCTTCACGGCGGTGATCGGCTTCGTGGCCCTCATCGGCATCGAGATCAAGAACTCGATCCTGCTGGTCGATTTCACGAATCAACTGCGCGAGGGCGGGACCGGACTGCGCGAGGCGATCGAGAGGGCGGGCAAGATCCGATTCGTGCCGATCGTGCTCACCTCTGCGACCGCGATCGGCGGTCTCTTCCCTCTCGCGATCCAAGGCAGCTCGCTCTACTCGCCCCTCGCGATCGTGATCATCGGCGGGCTGATCAGTTCGACCTTGCTGAGCCGTCTGGTCACGCCGGTGCTCTACGAGTTGCTGCCGCCGATGCCGGGGGACTCCGGCGCGCAGGCCGAACACGAACGCGCTGGCTTTCCGCAGTCGCCGAGGGCAGATATCACCGTGTGAGACTCTCCGTCGCCTGCGCTCTCGTTCTCGTCACCAGCCACGCCCTGCCCGCGCAGCGCGCGGCGGTGGCCGACTCGGCGAAGGCAGCGGACGCCAATACGCGCGGACTCGCCTACCTGAGTCAGGCGCGTTACGACAGCGCGCTCGTCGACCTGCGCTTGGCGCTGGTCATCCGTCGCGCCCTCGACGACTCGGCCGGACTCGGGCGCACGCTCAACAGCATCGGCGCGGCGCACTACCAGATGGGGCAGTACGACGTCGCGCTCGACGCATTCCTCGAGGCGCTTGCGTTGCGGCGCGCCGAGGGGGATCAGCAGGGTGTCGCGCGCGTGCTCGTGAACATCGGCAAGATCTACCACGACTGGCGACAGGTCGACGAAGCGGCGCAGGTGCTGCAGGAGGCGCGCGCGGTCGCCGACTCGGCTGGGCACCCGTTCGTGCTCGGCTACGCGCTCAACGCGCTCGGTGACCTGCAGGCGGAGGTCGGGGAGTTCAGCGCGGCGCGTGAGAGCTTCATGGGTTCGTTGCGCGCCTACTCGTCGTACGATCCGAGGATGGCCGCGACGGACTCGGCGACCGGATGGTGGCTCAACACCGGCTCACTCGCGCGACTCCTGATCCGCGAGGGGAGGCCCGCCGAGGCACTCCCGCTGCTCGAGGCGCTCGCCGATGCGGCGCGACGGATCACGAGTCTGCGCGCGGAAGCGCGCGCGTACCTGTATCTCGCCGAAGCGCACCACGCACTGGGCGACCGCCGCGCGGCGATCGGCGCGGCCGAGCACTCGCTCGGGCTCTCGCGCCAGCTCTCGCAGCGCGTCTTCGCGCTCGCGGCGCTGTCCCAGTTGGCCGAGCTCGAGCGCGAGTCGGGCAACGCCGCCGTCGCGCTCGGGCACCTGCGCGCGTTCAACGCGCTCCGCGACACGATCTTCGACCAGTCCACGGCGCAGCGCATCGCCTCGTTGCGGGCGCGCATCGAGACGGAGCGGCTGCGCAGTGAGCGCCGGGCGCAGGAAGGGCTCATCGCACGCCAGCGCGTCGTCGTCGCGCTCGCGGCGGCGGTCCTCGCGCTCGCTGCTGCGCTGCTCGTGGTGCTCTATCGGTTCAACCTTCGCCTGCGCGAACGTCAGCGCGAACTCGCAGCGGCGAACGCCGGTCTCGAAGTGGCGAACGCGGAGCTGCGGACGGCGTTGTCGGAGGTCCGGACCCTCAAGGGGTTCATCCCGATCTGCGCGCGCTGCAAACGGATCCGAGACGACAAGGGCTTCTGGGAGGCCGTCGAGACCTACGTCTCCGCCCGGTCGGAGGCGATGTTCAGCCACAGCATCTGTACGAAGTGCGGGCCAGAGCTGTACGGCGAGGAGTGGCACGCATCGCAGGCGCTGGAGTCCGTGAGGGAGTCCGAGCCGGCGTCCGGGGACGCGGGGCTCAGCTCACCTTCTTCGTCTTCTTCTTGAGGAAGTCCATCAGGATGAACTGCCCGAGCGTCATCGTATTCGTGAAGTAGGCCCGTCCGCGCGTGATCGCGCTGACCATCTTCACGAACTCCACGAGCGCCGGATCGCGCGCGAGCATGAAGGTGTTCACCGGGATCCCGCTCTTGCGGCAGGCCGCGACCTCGGTGAGCGTCTCCTGCAGCACAAATGCGTCGAGGCCCATCGCGTTCTTGTAGATCCGGCCATCGGGCATGGTGAGCGCGCTCGGCTTGCCGTCGGTGATCATCACGATCTGGCGCATGTCCTTCTTCTGCGCCATCAGGAGCCGCCGCGCGAGCTTGAGCCCCTCGGCCGTGTTCGTGTGGTACGGTCCCACCTGCGACTTCGCGAGCGCGCCGATCGGGATCTCCTCGGCGGAGTCGTGGAAGAGCACCACCTTGATGGTGTCGCCGGGGAACGAGGTGCGGATGAGGTGCGTGAGCGCGAGCGCGACCTTCTTGGCGGGCGTGAAGCGGTCCTCACCGTAGAGGATCATCGAGTGCGAGCAGTCGAGCATGAGCACGGTCGCGCAGCTTGACCGGTACTCGCTCTGCCGCACCATCAGGTCCGAGTACTCGAGGTCCATCGGCACCTCGATCGAACCGGTGCGCAACATCGAGTTCCGCAGCGTCTCGTTGACGTCGAGGTTGAGCACGTCGCCGAACTCGTACGGCTTGCTCCAGGCGTCGGACTCGATGCCGGTCGCGAGGTGCGGCGTGTCGTGTGAGCCGAAGTTGCTCTTGCCGAGCCCGCCGAGGATCCCGCGCAGCGACTTGTAGCCGAGGAAGTCGATGCCCTTGGAGGTGAGGTCGAACTGGACGTCCTGCGCGGCGGCCTTCGCGGCGCCGCCCGGTCCGAACACCGACTGGTGTCCCGCCGGCGCCTGGGGCGGCTGCTCCATCTTGAGGAAGCCCTCCTTGATGAGCCGTTGCACGATCTCGTCGAGGAGCTTCGAGAGCTTCTCTTCGGAGATGTCGTCGCCGTCGCCGCGGAGCGCCTCGAGCATCTCGGGCGTGAACTGGCCGCTCTGGATCAGCGCGTCAAGGATTGCCTGACGCAACGCGTCCATCGAGCGGTCGCCGCCCTGCTCGTCGTCCTCGCCCCAGGGGTTCGACGGCCCGCCGCCGGCGAATCCCGATTGGAGCAGGAAGTCGGCGAGGTTGTCCAGCAGCGACTGCAGGTCCACCGCGTCGGCGGACTCGGGGCTGAACTTCGAATAGGTATGGAATCGCACGGGGGATCTCCGGTCTCAGCGGAACAGTAGCGTGACGCCGCTCACAACTCGTGTAACGATGCGCGGCGGGTGGTGACCGCGGTCACGCGGTACGTATTCCCAAGCGGCAATAAATGGATATAGTCCAATCAACGAAGTGCGTGACGGCCGTTGGCTGCTTCGGCGCCTCTTCCCCTTTCCCATCACTCGTTATGCGAATGCTCCGCGTCGGTTCTGCGCTCGTGCTCGGCCTCGTGCTCGCTTCCTCCGCCCTCGAGGCGCAGGCCGCTCCGGCGGCACCGAAGAAGGCGAAATCCCTGAAGTTCGATCCTCGGCTGCAGCTCGCGGCCGAGTACGACGACAATATCTATCTGCTCCCGGTCAACAAGCTCGATGATCCGGGCTCCCCGTCGGCTGCCGATGGCGTGAGCCGCAGGTACCGGGGCATGGAGGCTGCCGCCGACATCGTCACTTCGGTGAACGCGACGCTCGCCATGAAGGGTTCCGGGATCGGCGGCAGGGACTTCACGGTCACGCCGGCCGTCGGCTATGAGTTCTACGCGCAGAACGGCGAACGCAGCAATCTGACGGTCGGTCTCGCACTCGAGCAGCTTATGCGTCGTGAGGGCCGGCTGCGCCTCCGCGCCGGGTACCAGCCGAGCTACTTCTCCCGCAACTATCTGGCCGACGCCGTCGACGCGAACGCGAACGGCGCGATCACGCCCGAGGAACGCGTCTACGCGCGCGGCGAGTACCACGAATCGGAACTGCAGGCCGACTATCGCCTCCGTCTCGCCAAGTCGACGCGGTCGCATCCGTTCGGCGCCTGGCTGACGCTCGGCGCCGGCTACGCCAGCCGCGCCTACGACGCGCCCTTCTCGGCGCGTGACTTCACCGGACCGACGGCGGTGGCGCGCCTGCAGTTCGACCTGGCCAACGGCATCGAACTCACGACCTCGTACGATCTCGCGATGCTCGGCAGTCCCGTGACCACGCAGGTGATCCTCCTCGACGAGCCGGTGTATGGCGAGGACCTCAACGGCAACGGCAACTCGACCGACCTCAGCGCGCGCGCAGTGCGCACGGTCGATCGTTCGCGAACGGAGCATGTGATCGGCGAATCCGCGCGCTTCGGCGTGGGCAAGGACACCGATGTCGAGCTCTCGGTCGACTACCGCATTCGTCGTTTCGGTTCGGACGAGCCGTACGACGTCGCCAACAACGGACGCAAGGATCATCGCCTGCAGTTCGGCGCCGACCTGACGCACAAGTTCTCGAAGGGCGTGCGGATGTTCGCCGGCGCGAGCTACGGGAGCCAGGGGCTCAACCGGCGCACCGACCTGGGCGCCGAGGGTGCGGTGGACGACTACACGAAGCTGCGGGCGCATGTCGGCGTCCGTCTCTCCCGCTGATCCCTCGAGACCGCACCCATGGCCACCACGCACGCCCCCCGTCGCATCCTCTTCGCCGGCTACGCGCCGGTGCACTTCGTCTGCTTCCAGCCGCTCTATGAGCGGCTGCGCCGCATGCGCGGCGTGGAAGTCGTGCTCTCGGGCGGGCGCGAGGCGCTCGAGGACGGCACCGGCAAGCTGACCGCGAAGCAACTCTACGCGCCGTTCCGGCTGCCACCCGGGCAGGTCGTCGAACTCGACCGGATGCGCAAGCAGACCTTCGACCTCGTCTTCTGCGCGCACGTCTCGGGCTACTTCCCCAAGGACGAGCAGGAGCGGATCCAGCTCTTCCACGGCGTCTCGTTCCGCAACATGGCGGTGCGGCGTGACGTGCTCGTGTACGACCGGCTCTTCCTCACCGGTCCGTACATGCGGCGCCTGTTCACCGATCAGCAGATGCTGCGCGACCGCGACCCGCGGCTCGTGAACATCGGCTTCCCCAAGCTCGACAAGCTGCTGGACGGCACGCTCGACCGCGCGGCGATCCTCAAGCGTGTCGGGTTCTCGGGCCGTCGTCCGGTGATCCTCTACGCGCCCACCGGTCAGAAGGACAACTCGCTCGAGCACACCGGCGAGGCGGTGCTCGAACGCCTTCGCGCGACGGGGAAGTACGACATCCTGATCAAGCTCCACGATCATCCGCGCGATCGGGGCACCGACTGGCCGACGCGCCTCAAGCCATTGCTCGACAAGCACACGCGCCTCGCCACCGGGCTCGACGTCGTCCCGTACATGTTCGTCGCGGACCTGCTGCTGACCGACGCATCGTCGGTGTCGAACGAGTACGCGCTGCTCGACCGCCCCATGGTGTTCCTCGACGTGCCGCAGCTGCTCGCGGCGATGACGCGGAAGGGCGTCGCTCTCGACCTCGACACCTGGGGCCGGAAGGGTGGCATCACGGCACGCTGGCCCGACGAGGCGGTCGAGGCGATCCAGTGGTCGCTCGCGCACCCGCGACATGCGAGCAGGCTGCGGCGCGCGATGGCGCGCGACCTCTTCTACAACCCCGGTCGCGCGACCGATGCCGCAATGGACTGGGTGCTCAAGCGCCTGCGCGCTCTCGACGCGTCCTGAGCATGGAAGGGACGCCGCGCCATCCGCTGCTCCGCATCGTCGGGATGCTCCGCCCACACGCGGCGGGCGAGGGCGCGGCGTTCGCGGGCGGCGCGGCGCTGGGGATCGCCACGGTGGCGCTGCACGTGTTGCGGCCCTGGCCGCTGAAGTGGATCGTCGACGGGTTCACCGGCGCGCCCGTCGCGAGCCCGCTGGTACTGAGTCTCGTGTTCGTGGTGCTCTCGATCGCGGGGGCCGCGGCCTCCTACGGACAGGCCATGATCCTCAACGGCCTCGGCAACCGGATCCTGTACCGGTTCCGTGAGCGCCTCTTCGCGCATGTCCTCCGGCAGCCGCTCGCCTTCCACGAGGCCCGCGAGGTCGGCGAGCTCATGACGCGGATCGTGTACGACACGACGCGCCTGCGCCGCGGACTGAACGGGATGCTCGTGCGCATCGTGCAGACGATCGCCCTCTTCGTCGCGTCCATGGTCGTGCTGCTGTGGATCGACCCGCGACTCGCCGCGGTGCTTCTCGCCGGCGGGGGGATCGCGCTCCTCATGATGCAGCGCCGCGGGCGCCGCATCGCGTCAGTGGCGCGGAGGCAGCGGACCAAGGAGGGACGTCTCGCCGCGCTGGTCGGCAGCGAACTCATGGCGGTGCGCGAGTTGCAGGCGTTCGGCATCGGCGGGAGCGCCGTCTCGGCGCGCTTCGCGGCGCGCAACGGCAGGAGCATGAGGCAGGAGCTCAAGCTGCAGCGCCTCTCGCTCGGACTCTCGTTGCGCGTCGATGTGGCGATCGCCGTGAGCATCGCGCTCGCCATGTGGCTCGGCGCCTCGGGCGTCGGCCTCGGTGAGCTCTCGGCGGGCGATCTCGTGCTCTTCCTCTCGTACGCCCTCGCGTTGCGCGCGCCGTTCGCGGACTTCGCGCTCGCGACCGCGCGCATCGGTCGCACGTTCGCCTGCGCCGATCGTCTGGACAGGATCATGCGGCGCGGCATCGCGATCGCGGACCGCCCCGACGCCGTCGACGCGGCCGGCGTGCGCGGGGACCTCCGCTTCGAGGGTGTCTCGATGCGGATGCCGAAGCGTCGGCGCTCGGACCGGAAGTGGACGCTGGAGCAGGTGGACTGCGACCTCACGGCCGGGCGGCGCATCGCGATCGTGGGCGGGAACGGTGCCGGCAAGTCCACGCTGCTCTCGCTCGTGCTCCGCCTCGCCGATCCGTCGCGCGGTCGGATCCTGCTCGACGGCCGCGACCTGCGCGAGTATGCGCTCGAGTCGCTCCGTCGCCGGATGAGCGTCGTCTTCCAGGACAGCGTCCTCACCGGCGTGAGCGTGCGCGACAACATCGCGCTCGGCGAACCGGGCGCGACGCTCGACGCCGTGCGCGCCGCCGCCGCACAGGCCGGCGTGGCGCAGTTCATCGAGCGCCTGCCGCAGGGCTACGACACGATCGTTCGCCGCGGTGGCGAACTCTTCTCCGGCGGCGAGCGGCAGCGCATCGCGCTCGCGCGCGCGTTGCTGCGTGACGGACGGATCTGGCTGCTCGATGAGCCGACCACGGGACTCGACCACGCATCGGCGCTCGAACTCACGGACCGGCTCCTGGGAGTGACCGCCGGCCGGACGGTACTCTGGGTGTCACACGACCCGGAACTGCTGGCACGGATGGATCTGGTGCTCGAACTGCAAGCGGGTCGCCTGGTCTTCAGCGGCACCCCGTCGGAATACGCTGGACGCGGCGCGCCCGGCGCGCCGGAGTCGGGCAAGAACTCAATGGAGAACTGACATGCAAGCCGTCATCCTCGCCGCAGGAATGGGCAGCCGCCTCAATGCCATGACGGGCGGTGGTTCGAAGGCGCTCGTCGAGATCGGCGGACGCCCCCTGTTGCTGCACACGCTCGAGGCGCTCGCCGACCACGGCATCGGTCCCGTGCTCGTGATCGTCGGGCACGAGGCGCACAAGCTGCAGGAGGTCATCGGCGACCGCGCGGAGGTGATGCTCAATGAGCGCTTCGTGGAGACCAACAGCCTCTACTCGCTCTGGCTCGCGCGCGACTGGGTCAAGGGACCGTTCGTGCTCCTCAACTGCGACCTGTTCTTCGATCCGCGGATCCTCGACGAACTCATCGGAGAGCCCGGCAACGTGCTCGCCTATGACTCCACGTCGTCACGCGGGCGCGAGCAGACCAAGGTCGCCCTGAGATCACGGCGAGTCGTCGACCTTGGCAAGGACCTCCCGTCCAACTCGGCCCGAGGTGAGAGCCTCGGCATGATCAAGTTCGACACCGAGGGCGCGAGCGCGATGATGTCCGTGGCGAAGCAGTTGATCGCCGACGGCCAGGAGAACGCCTGGGTGATCGAGGCGACGCGGACGGTCTGCAAGGACGTCAACATCTACGGCCTCAACGTCGCGGGTCACGCGTGGACGGAGATCGACTTCCCGTACGATCTCGACGTCGCGCGCCGCGAGGTCTGGCCGGTGATCTGGCGAGGACGCTGGCGGAAGCAGGTCTACTGGAAGCGGACGCGCTGGGCCATGCTGGCTGCCGCCGTGACGGTCATCGCGTTCCTCGGGTGGCTGTCGAGCACGCGCGTCGGACCGGGGAGCGTCGACTGGGAGACCGTCGACCTCACCGGCGTGGAGATGGTGCGTCTCGTGCATGCCGGCAGCGAGCAGCGTTGGTGGAATGCGCCCCTGAACGTGTCCGTGACCGCCTCCGTCTCGTCTCCCGAGGCCGATGTCCAGCTGCGACTGGTGCATCCGAGCGGCACGCCTGACTCGCTCCGGTTCGTCGTCGCGGTCACCGTCGATGGACAGCCGACCGATTGGCGCGCGCTCACCTCGCTCGCCGACACGAACGCGCATCTCGACGGCCTGCACATCGGTGATCGCGACCGCATCCGGCTCGTCCTCGGCCCCGGCACACACGTCATCGGCGTGCGGCTCGCGGACGGACATGGCGCGCGGATGCTCGTGCGGATCAGGCAGGCGGTGCTCCGCGAGGACTGATCGCGCGGACCGCGGTGGACTGGACCTGTCACGGCGGGGTGCGTGCGGCGACCTTTCACTGGCCCCGATGACCGCGCCCCTCCCGTCCCGCTCACTGAATCCGTTCCGGACCCTCGCCAAGTACCGGAACTTCCGGCTCTTCTGGCTCGGGCAGACGACCTCGCTGGTCGGGTCGTGGATGCAGACCGTGGCCGTGGGCTGGACCGCGCTCGAGCTCACCAACGACCCCTTCATGGTCGGGCTCGTCTCGGCGGCCAACACCTTTCCCATCCTGATCTTCTCGCTCCCCGGCGGCGTCGTCGCCGACCGCAACGAGAAGCTGCGCGTGGTGCGGATCGCGCAGGCGCTGATGCTCCTCGAGGCGGCCGCGCTCTGGGCGCTCTCGCTCACGGGACATCTCACGATCGGCTGGCTGCTCGCCCTCGCGCTCTTCGGCGGACTCCTCGCCGCCTTCGAGATCCCGGCGCGTCAGTCGCTCATGGTCGAGCTCGTGGGCACGGAGGACATCGCGCAGGCGATCGGCCTCAACTCGACGGGCTTCAACCTCGCGCGCGTGCTCGGCCCGAGCGTCGCGGCGGTCGTGATCGCGCAGTTCGGCATCTCATGGACCTTCGGTCTCAATGCCCTGAGCTATCTCGCGGTGCTCGTCAGCCTCGCGATGATCAAGCTCCCGGAGCGCCGCACCGCGGCGCGCGCGCGCGTGAGTTCGCTCGAGGGGATGCGCGAGGCCGTCCGCCATGTGATGACCACGCCGCCGCTCCCGATGCTGCTCGCGATCGCGACGGTCTTCTCGGTGCTCGGCGTGCCGGTGATCACGCTGCTGCCGGTGGTCGCGCGCGACCAGCTCGGACTCGGCGCCGACGGCTACGGCGCGCTCATGGCCTCGCTCGGGCTCGGCGCGGTGGCCGGCGCGCTCGCGATCGCCGCGACCGGGGGCGGGCACGAGCGCGGCAAGGTCTTAAAGGTCGCGTCGTTCGCGTTCCCGCTGTTGCTGATCGCCTTCGCGCTCACACACCTGCCGGTGCTCAACGGCGTCATCCTCTTCGCCGTCGGCGTGACGATGATCCTCAACAACGCGATCGTGAACGCGCGGCTGCAGGAGCTCGTCCCCGACGCCATCCGCGGCCGCGTGCTCTCGCTCTACGTGATGGTCTACGTGGGCGGCTCGCCGATCGGGAGCTTCGTGGGGGGCTGGGTCGCGAGCGTGGCCGGAGTGGACTGGGCGATCGGCGGCGGGGCGGTGCTCATGCTGCTGTTCGCGCTCTGGGCGTTCAAACGGCATCCGATGCTCGCGGCGCGCTGAGCGCGCGGCTACTCGTCCCGCTCCTGCTGCGACTGCTTCCGCCGCGCCGCCCGCCCATACTGCCCGCTCTCCGACCGCGACAGCTTCCGCCGAGCGACCAGCGCCTCGAGCACCAGCTCGCACGCCACCACCGCATCGGCATCGTCGGTCACGCCGAGTCCGGCCGCGGTGATCAGCTCGATCAGGTTCGGCACCGTCGCGAACCCCGCGCGCGCCACCGCCGCGCTCGCGTCGTCGCTCACCTGCAGCGCCTGCCCGCGGTCGAACCACATCACGA
>JAYTNC010000129.1:0-3266 GCA_043748515.1 Gemmatimonadota bacterium
GGCGAGAGCACGAAGCGCAGGCCGCGGACAATCGTCCGCGGCCCGCGCCCGTGTCACGACGACTCACCCTACATGACGACCTTCGGCTTGGGCTTCGGCGTGATGAGGCCCGGGACGTTCGCGCGCTCGAGGAGCCTGTTGAACGCGTCGACGTCGACGGTCTCGACGGTCTCCACCTCGGTCCGGAGCGCCGTCCACGCACGCTCCAGCTCGGCGAGGCGCTCCTTCACTTGCGCCGTCAGGGCGGGGTGACCCTCGACCTGGCCGAGCAGGAAGCCGAACTGTCCGTTGAGCCCGTTGGCGTAGTTGATGATGTCCTGTCCGTTGCCCGCCTTGGTGGTCAAGCGCGGATCGAGCGTCTCGAGCTTCCCTGTGAGCGAGCGGCCCTGCGTGGCGATCGAATCGGCGAGCGGCTCGTTCGTGGTGCGCGTGACGATGCCGTTCACCTGCGTCTTGAGATCGCGCACGCGCCCGACGGCGTCATGGATCTCACCGATGCGCGCGACGAGCAGGTTGGCGATCGAATCGCGTTCGGCGAGCACGGCGACCGGGATCGGTTCGAGGCGCGGATCCTGCCGCACGTCGAACGATTGCGTCTGCGTGGTGGCGCCCGCGGTGAGGCGCACCCGGTAGCGCCCCGGCAACACGCGCGCGCCGCCGCCCTGCGGTGCGCCGAAGAGCACGACGCCCTGCAGTGAGGTGGGCGCTTCCCGGCGCAGATCCCAACTGAAACCGTTGAGGCCGGCCCGAGGTGCGAGTCGTGTTGCGCCGGTGCCGGTGCGGTTGGAGTAGGTACGGATCACGACGCCACGCGCATCGAGGAACTCGAGCGTGATACGCGCGGTGGTGTCGGGCGCCGCGGCGAGCCGATAGTGGACCGTCGCGCCGGACGGCGGATTGCGACCGACGCGATTCGCGCCGCCACCGCCGCCGAAGCCACCACCGCCCGCGAGCAACGTGGCCGTGCGCGGCGCGAACAGGTGCGCCGCGGCGCGCGCGACGTCGGCCGACTGCTGACGCAGCGGCGAGAGATCGTCGAGGATCCAGAAGGCGCGCCCCTCGGTGGAGGCGATGAGATCGCCGTGGCGCACCTCGAGGTCGGTCACCGGCGTGACCGGCATGCCGGTGAACGGCTGCCAGCGCGCTCCGTTGTCGACCGAGAACCAGGCGCCCGTCTCAGTGCCGGCATAGAGCAGTCCGCGTCGCTCGGGGTCCTCGCGCACGACGCGCACGGGCTCGCCGTCGCGGAGCCCGTCGACATGACGCGTCCAGGTGCGGCCGTGGTCGGTGGAGCGGAAGACGTGGGGTGTGGGATCTCCGAGGCGGTCCTTGCGGAAGGCTACCCAGACGGTGGCGGGATCGAACGGCGAGATCTCGATCTCGTTCACGAGTCCGTCGCCGGCGGCGGGCGGCGTGACGTTGGTCCAGGTGGTGCCGCCGTCGCGCGTGAGCTGGAGCACTCCGTCGTCGGTACCGACGTAGACCGTGCGCGCGTCGTGCTTCGACTCGTGGATGACGACGATCGTGCCGTAGACCTCGCCGCCGGCACCTTCGTTGGTGATCGGGCCGCCGCCCCAGCCCTGCCGAGCCGGATCGTCGCGCGTGAGGTCGGGGGAGATGGGCTTCCAGGTGATGCCGCGGTCGGTCGTGCGGAAGAGCACGTTGCCGCCGTGGTAGATCACGTTGGCATCGTGCTGCGAGACGAGGATCGGCGCGGTCCAGTTGAACCGGTAGCGGGTGCTGTCCGTGCGCTCCGTGAGGTTCATCGCCGGCCAGGGCATGATGTCCCGTGTGAGGCGCGTCTGCTGGTCGAGCTCGTCGATGAGTCCCTGGTAGCAGCCGCCGTACACGTAGCGCGGGTTCGCCGCGCTGACGCCGATGTTGGCGCTCTCGCAGCCGGCGCCATCCCACCAGTCGCGCATGTCGATCGATCCGCCGGCGCCCCGGCTGCGGATGACGACCGACGAGTTGTCCTGCTGACCGCTGTAGAGCTTGTACGGGAAGTCATCGTCGACCGTGACGTGATAGAACTGTGCGGTGGGCTGGTTGTCCTGCGTGCTCCAGCTCCTGCCGCCGTCGAGGGAGACCGAGGCGCCGCCGTCGTTGCCGTTGATGATGCGGCGCGCGTCGGTGGGATCGATCCAGAGCGCGTGATTGTCGCCGTGGGTGGCGTTGACGACGCCGAAGGTGGTGCCGCCGTCGATCGACCGCATGATCGGCGCGTTGAGCACCCAGACCACCTCGGCGTTGGCCGGATCCGCGAGGATGTTCATGTAGTACCAGGAGCGCGTCTGGATGAGGCGATCGCTCGAGAGCAGGCGCCAGGTGCGACCGGCGTCGTCGGACCGGTAGAGTCCGCCCTTCTCGGCCTCGACGATCGCGAAGACGCGGTCCGGATTCGCCGGCGAGACCGAGACGCCGATCTTGCCCATGAGGGCGGGAAGGCCCTGTGAGAGCCGCGTCCAGGTGTCGCCGCCGTCGATCGACTTCCAGAGTCCGCTGCCGCTGCCACCGCTGCGCACGAACCATGGAGTGCGCTGATGATCCCAGAAGGCGGCGTAGAGGATGCGCGGATTGGTGGCGTCCATGGAGAGATCGCTCGCGCCGCTCGTCGCGTTCTCGCCCCTCAGCACGAGCGCCCAGGTGACGCCGCCGTCGCGCGACCGATAGATGCCGCGGTCGGCCGTCCCCTTCCACCGGTCACCCTGTGCGGCGACATAGACGACGTTGGGGTCGGTGGGATGTACGCGCACCGCGGAGATCTGGCGCGTCGCGGCGAGGCCGACGTTGGACCAGGTGCGTCCCTGATCGGTGCTCTTGTAGACGCCGTCGCCGTAGGTGGACGACTGGCCGCGGATCGCGTGCTCGCCGCTGCCGACGTAGATCACGTTGGCGTCGGAGGGGGCGACGGCGATGGCGCCGATCGAGCTCGACTTGAACTGGCCGTCGGAGATGTTGCGCCAGTTGATGCCCGCGTCGTCGGTGCGCCAGAGACCGCCGCCGGTGTAGCCGGCGAAGTAGGTCAGCGCCTGGCCGGCGATGCCAGAGACGGCGACGCTGCGGCCACCGCGCGACGGCCCGATGTTGCGCCAGGTGATCGCGGCGTAGTCGCGCAGCGTGGAGTCGGGTCGCGGCGCGGAGCGGGTCTGGGTGAGACCGAGCGACGGAGCGAGGGCGAGCAGCAGGGCAGGGAGTGCGCGGCGCATGTGGTGACGGTGAGAGGAAGTCGGACGTTGTCGTGAGCGGGGAGGGGCGTCAAGTCGCAC
>JAYTNC010000130.1:0-7024 GCA_043748515.1 Gemmatimonadota bacterium
GCCGCGACGCTCGCGAAGAGCCAGTCCGCGAAGCTGTCGATCGCTGAGTTGCCGATTGCGAAGATCCCCGCCGCCGTAGTCCGGCAGCTGCGCAATCGCCTCTTCTCCGGCGCCGGCGCGGTCTTCATGCTCGGCGTCGTGGGCTTCGGCGTCTACGCGATCCGTCGCGACACGCCCGTCGTCGCCGCCGGCGCCGAGCTGATCGCCGTGATGCCGCTCGCCGCCGTCTCCGACTCCTCGCTCGCGCGGCTCGGCCAGGACCTCGTCGTCACGCTCAGCACCAACTTCGACGGCGTCGGCGACCTGCGCACCGTCGACGCGGTCACGCTGCTCATGCGCGCGCGCGACCTGCCTTCGCCGATCCCCCTCGCCGACGCGCGCGCGCTCGCCCGCGCACTCGGCGCCAAGAGCGTGCTCACGGGCACACTCATCGCCGAGGGTGATCGCGTGCGCGCGTCGGTCGTACTGCAGTCCGTGAGTGGCGACTCCACCATGGCCAAGGCGACCGCGCTCGCGGCCCCGCGTGAGATCGCCGCCCTCACCGACTCGCTCACGTGGGAAGTGTTGCGGCAGGTGTGGCGACGCGGCAGCGCGCCCTCGCCCGTGCTCTCGGGACTCACCACGCGGTCATTCGATGCGTTGCGCGCCTTCCTCGACGGCGAGCGGCATTTCCTGAAGCTCGAGACGTCGGAGGCGATGGCCGACTATCGCACCGCCTTCGAACTCGACTCCAACTTCGTGCAGGCCCTGCTGCGCTACGACTACGTGCGCGAGTGGAGCCTCATGGCGCCTGACGAGCCCGTGCGCGTGCGACTGCTCGCGGCGGCCGACCGGCTGCCCGAGCGCGAGCGGTCGTGGCTCGACGTGCGCCAGCGCGCCAACACCGGCACCATGCCCGTGCCGCAGCGCATCGCGGCGTGGAAGGCACTCGCGGCCAGGTATCCCGAGTATCCGCCGGCACTCATGTCCGCCGCCGACGTGATCATCCATTCGGGCCCGGTCTACGGCGTCGCCATCGAGGACGCGCAACCGTTCCTCGATCGCCTCGACGAACTCGTCCCCGACCACGCCGACACCAAGTTCCATCAGGCGATGGTCACCATGGCGCACGGGACGCCGGAGGAGATACTCCGTCGCTTCGACGTCGTGGCCGCCACGGCCGGCCCGCCCTGGGGCCCGGTGTTCACCGCCGACGCCGCCGCGCTGCGCGCGCAGTTCAAGGGCGAGCCAATGCCGGCCATCGCGATCACCGAACCCGCCGCGCGCGCCGCGCTGGCCGTGATGCGCGAGAACCCGGCGCTGCTGCCCATCGCCGGCAGCCTCTCCATGCCGGTCGTGCCCGTCGCGCGCCGCCTCGACGCGCTCGCGCACGCGAAGCGCACCGGCATCTTCACCGGCGAGATCGCCGCCGCGGCGGCCATCGGCGAAGGCAACCTGCGCATCGGGCGCGGCGAGTGGAGCGAAGGGCTCCGCGCGCTGCGCACCGTCGAGTCTTCCGACCTCGCGACCGATTCGCGCCAGAACGGCGCCCGCCTCGCCGTGATCGGCGCCTGGCTTGGCGCGGTGGACCTCGCACTCGCCGACAGCACGCAACGGCGCGCCCATGCACGCCTCGACGCCAGCTCGCCGCGCGCCGATCGTGTCGAGTCGCTCTGGCGCGAAGGCGTGATGGGCGTGCTCCTGAACGACCAGCCGCGCGTGCAGAGCGCCGCCGCCGCGCTCCGCGCCGACACCTCGCGTGTCGCGCGCTACGCGGTGCGCTCGCTCGAGGCGGTGCGGCTCGATCGCGCCGGCTCCCCCGACGCCGCCGACAGCGCCCTCGCGGTGAGCGACGACGCCATGCGCGACGGTGGCTTCCTGCTCACGCATCAGGTGCTCGACCGCCTCATCGCCGCGCGCGGACTGCGGCGCCGCGGCGCACCCGCGCGCGCCGAACGCTACCTCATGTGGACCGACGCGGCCCTCAACGCCAACCGCTCCGCATCGCTCCAGCAGGGCCTCCTCGCGCTCAACAGCTACGAACGCGGCATCGCACTCGACGAAGCCGGCGATCGCGACGGTGCGCTGCTGCAGCTGCACCGTTTCGTCGAGAGCTACACCATGCCGCCCGAGACGCATCGCGCGCTCGTCGACGACGCCAGGCAACGCATCGCACGCATCGAAGCCGCCAACCGCTGATGCGCCTCCGTCTCCCGCACCCGCTCGTCCTCCTCCTCGGCGGCGTCGCGGTGGCCGCGCTGCTCACGTGGATCCTCCCCGCCGGCGCGTACGACCGCAAGCTCGACGAAGCGAGCGGCCGCGAACTCGTCGTCGCGGGCACCTACAAGATCACCGAGGCCGCGCCGGTCGGCATCATGGCCGCCGTGCTCGCCGTGCCGCGCGGCATCGTCGCCGGCGCCGACGTCATCCTCACCGTGCTCATCGTCGGCGGCGTCTTCGCGCTGCTCGACGCCACCGGAGCGCTCTCTCGACTCGTCGGCGCGCTCGTCGGCAGCACCCGGCGTCCACGACTCGTCGTCGTCGCCGTCTGCCTGATCTTCGCCACGCTCGGCGCGCTCGAGAACATGCAGGAGGAGATCATCGCGCTCGTGCCCGTGCTCCTCGTGCTCACGCGCGGACTCGGCTTCGGTGCGATCACCGCGATCGGCATGAGCGCCGGATCCGCCGCCGTGGGCGCCGCCTTCGGCCCGACCAATCCGTTCCAGACCGGCATCGCACTGCGCTTCGCCGAGTTGCCGCCGCTCACGCAGCCCGCGCTGCGGTTCGGCCTGCTCGCGGCCGCCGTCGCCGTCTGGATCGGCTACCTCATCTTCATGATCCCGCGCGACGACCAGCACCCCGAGGTCACGCCGCCGGCCACCGTGCCCGCCACCACGCGCGACCTGGTGCTCTTCGCGCTGGTGCTGCTCCCGTTCGTCCCGTACGTGATCGGCGTCATGTACTTCGACTTCGGCTTCAACGAGCTCTCCGCGCTCTTCCTCGTCGCCGGCTTCGGCGTCGGACTCGTGAGCGGCCGCGATCTCTCCACCACCGCGGCCGACCTGCTCAAGTGCATGGAGACCATGCTCGCCGCGTCGATCTTCATCGGCGTCGCGCGCGCGATCAGCGTGGTGCTCACCGACGGCCGCGTGATCGACACCATCGTGCACGGCCTCGCCGCGCCGCTCGCCGGCATGCCCGGCACCGCGGCGGTGATGCTCATGATCCCCATTCAGGCGCTGCTGCACATCCCCGTGCCCTCGGTGAGCGGCCAGGCCGTGCTCACCATGCCGATCATGGCGCCCCTCGCCGACCTGCTCGGCGTCTCGCGCGATGCCGCGGTGATCGCGTACCAGACCGGCGCCGGGCTCATGGACCTCGTCACGCCGACCAACGGCGCGCTGCTCGCCGTGCTGCTCATCGCGAAGGTCGACTACGGGCGCTGGATCAGGTTCTCCATCCCCGGCGCGCTGCTCGTCGCGATGGTCGGCGTCGTCGGGATCGTGCTCGCGGGGTGATCGATCGAGCGGAGCTATCCGCTCGCGATCCGGCTCCAAGCCTCGGCGAGTCTTCGATCGAGCGTCCACAGCTCCACGCGCGCGATCAGCGCGGACGCGATGAGGTGCGCATCGGTCCATCCGATGCCGCTGCCGGAGAGACGGCGCGCCTCCAGCATCGCCATGACTTCCTTGTGATCCGCCTCGTCGATCCGGGGCATGCGATCGAGATCCTCGAGCACGTGTGCGCGGCGGCGCAGCGTACCGCAGGCGAGTTCTCCGATCACGAATGGGTGGATGACGATCGACCCTTCCTGCAGGGTCGTCGCGAACGCTGCGTTTCCCCGTCGGAAATGATCGATCCAGACGGAACTGTCCGCAAGGATCATCCTAGGCGCGCCTCGGAGCGCGCTTCGCGGTCGTCGAGGGACGCCGGCGGGGCGCTGCGGTCGCGTCGGGATCGGTACCGCCGAGCGCAGCGAGACGCTCGGCACTCTTTCGCGCGATGAGCGCCTCGAGCCCAGCGTGGACCACTGCGGTCTTCTCGGAGATCCCGGAGAGGCGCATTGCAGTGGAGAGGAGGGTGTCGTCGAGGATCATTGTAGTTCTCATGTGCATGAATATGGCTGCTTCATACATACGTGTAACCGTCTCCTCGCCGGCCGGCGCGATGCGCCGCGCTCTGAGGCCGGCGGTCGCGGTGAGGACAACCCTGACCGCCCCAGCGTGACTCCCCCGCTATCGCCTCACCCCGCAATCACCGGAATTCGAATCATCCGCCCCACTCCGCCCCGTCCGGTGCCGACATGTCCCCCCTCCCCCAGGCCGACCGCCTCCGCGGCCTGCGCGTCCTGATCGGCAACACCCCGCTCCTCGTCATCGAGTGCGACGTCGGCGACGGCGAACTGCGCCGCGTCTACGCCAAAGCCGAGCATTCGAACATGACCGGCAGCATCAAGGACCGGATGGCGTATCACATCATCCGGAGCGCGATCGAGTCGGGCGAGCTCGTGCCCGGCGGACGCATCATGGAAGCGACGAGCGGCAACACCGGCATCTCCTTCGCCGCCATCGGCCGCGCGCTCGGGCATCCGGTCACCATCTTCATGCCCGACTGGATGAGCGCCGAACGTATCGCGATCATCCGCTCGTTCGGCGCCGACGTGCGCCTCGTCTCCAAGGAGCAGGGCGGCTTCCTCGGCTCGATCGAGCTCGCCGAGTCGCTGGCGAGGACCACGCCCGATGCGTTCCTGCCCCGACAGTTCGCCAACGAGATGAACTCCGAGGCGCACTTCCGCACCACCGGCCCCGAGATCTGGGCGCAGCTGATCGCCGATCGCGTCGAGCCCGATGCGTTCGTCGCCGGCGTCGGCACCGGCGGCACGATCATGGGCACCGGCCGCTTCCTGCGCTCCGTCGCGCCGCACATCAAGCTCTATCCCGTCGAGCCCGCGAACTCGCCCACGCTCTCCACCGGCCACAAGGTCGGCAAGCATCGCATCCAGGGGATCAGCGACGAGTTCATCCCGCCCATCGTGCATCTCGAGGAACTCGATCGCGTGATCGCGATCGACGACGGCGACGCGATCCTCATGGCGCAGAAGCTCGCCGCCGACCTCGGACTCGGGGTCGGCATCTCGAGCGGCGCGAACTTCCTCGCCGCGCTCGCCGTGCAGGACGAGCTCGGGCACGACGCGGTGGTGGTGACCATCTTCTGCGATTCCAACAAGAAGTACCTGAGCACCGATCTGTTGCGCGAGGAGCCCGTGAAGCCGGAGCATGTGGCGCCGAAGGTCCGGCTGCACAGCTTCCGCGCGCTCAACCGCGTCTGCGACGTCTGCTACGATCCCGGCGATCCGTCGACGCTGCCCGCGGGCGTCTTCCAGCTGGTCAAACGGCTGGAACGAAGGAGCAGCGGCGAACGGAGGCAGTGAGGTCGGTGCATCGGTGGACGCTCCGGTCCCTGCGGACACGGCGGTACAGATCCACTCGGAGCGTGACGCGCTCCTGCTGCGTTGGACCGACGCCGCCGCAGGCGGACTAGAGGCCGGCGACTGCGCCGGTGGCCCGCGCGGGCACCGCGTAGACCGTGTCGAAGCTGATCGGCGACGGCGGAGCCGGGATCGGCTCCCCACTCTCGGTCATCGCCTCAAGGCTCGCGCGCAGCGAGTCCCAGAAGAGCTCGTCGAGGTTCTCAGACGGACCCGCATAAGCGACGGCGTGCTCGATCTCTCGGCACCGCGCCCATCGCACACCATCCGCCTTCCTTCCCGTCACGATCGTCCAGGGACGCTGCAGGAGTTCCTCGACCCTCGGATTCCTGTCACTCTGTCGCATCGCGATCGCCCTCGGGAAACAGGTGGTGCTTCTCCAACTCTGCCAGCATATCCTCGACGTACCATCGCGCCACGTGCCCTGATCCGGGATGGAGGATGCCGATGATCACGGTGGGCAGCCCCGCTCGTTTCAACACGTACTTCCGGTGGGACGTTCCGCTGTTCTTCGCGAGCACGAAGCCGATGCGCGACAGCACTCGGTCGCAGTCCTCGAAGGCGAAGTTACACGGATTCGAGGATCCCCGCATCCGGCTGAGGAGCTTCCGCCATCTCGCCACCGTTAGACGACCGGCGGGGTGACCTGTGTCACCCGGAAGTCGATGGAGCCGATTCGGGTTCCGTTCGCCTGGAGAAGGATCTGGTAGGCCCCGATCCTCGTGAGGACCAGTCCATTCACGTGGATGAGCAACTGTGACGCCAGCGGCAGCCCCGGTCCCTGCGCGCCGAACTCATGCCGCGGCATCGGAAAGCGCGCGATCTCCCCGACGATGAGCGCAAGCAGTTCGTGCTGCGACCCATCGGCGATCGAGCACTCCAACTTGGCGAGAATGTGAAACGGTGGGAGTGGGCGCGCGGTCGTGGGACATGTGATTCGGCGCACGCTCAGCGCTTGCGGTGGCTCCTGGAAGCCAGATTCTCGCACTCACTCTCCGTCATCGCGTCGCGGGATCACGGTGATCCGCTCGCCGGCCATCACTCGTGTCGCGAACGAACCGGGCGAGGCGAGCTTGACGGTCCAGGCTTCGCGAGTGACGAACAACGGTTCGATCTTCCGGTTGATCCGCGCTTCGGCCTCCGCGAGCGCCGCCGCGAGAGGCTCGGCGAGCGCGACCGTCTTCAGCACCAGCCGGCGCAGGTCGTCGAACGCGGGGCTCGCCGCATTCGCCTGATAGTGCCGTTGGTTGCCGACGGGCGTCACGGTCAGCAGATCGGCCTGCGCGAGCTGAAGCAGCACGCGATGCGTCGCGCCGGCGCCGCTCCCGACCAGCCGGATGATCTCGGCGCCATGGAAGCGGCGCTCTGGTTGCCCGAAAAGCAGTCCGAGCACTCTTCCTTGGACTTCCGAGAAGAGCGCGGTTGCGATGCTCGATGAGGCCGAGCGTCTCTTGGTTCCCATATTGGGTACGCACTTACCCATTTCAGGAGCGTCAGTCCACAGCAGAGCGTCGGCGAAGACCATGCGACAACGCTATGGATGCGTCGGCCAGTGCC
>JAYTNC010000131.1:0-1933 GCA_043748515.1 Gemmatimonadota bacterium
GCGATCGCGCCGCTGCTTCGCGAAGGGGCGGAGGAGGGGCCGGCGGTGCAGATCGCGGGTCGGATCGTCGCGTGGCGCGGACACGGCAAGACGATCTTCGCGCACCTCGCCGACGACTCGGGTCGCATCCAGCTCTACTTCCGCAAGGATGCCCTTGGCGACGAGGTCTTCGCGCAGCTCGCGCTCTTCGATCTAGGCGACGTGATCGGCGTGCACGGACCGCTCTTCCGCACACGCACCGGCGAGGTGACGGTGCGCGTGGACCGGGCGACGATGCTCGCGAAGTCGCTGCGTCCGCTGCCATATGGCAAAGAGGAGGTCGTCGACGGCAAGACCGTCCGCCACTCCGGTTTCGCCGACGGCGAGCAGCGGTCGCGCCAGCGGTATGCCGACCTCGCGGTGCATCCGGAGGTGCGCCGGCATTTCGCGGCCCGTTCGCGGATGACGACGGCGATCCGCCGCGCGATGGACGACCTCGGGTATCTGGAGGTCGAGACGCCGGTGCTGCAGCCGCTCTACGGCGGCGCGGCGGCGAAGCCGTTCACGACGCATCACAACGCGCGCGACATGCCGCTCTACCTGCGCATCGCCGACGAGCTCTACCTGAAGCGGCTGGTGGTGGGCGGGTTCGACCGCGTGTACGAGATCGGGCACGACTTCCGGAACGAGGGGATCGACCGGACGCACAATCCCGAGTTCACGATGCTCGAGTTCTACGAGGCCTACGCCGACTACACGGTGATGATGGGCCGCGTGGAGCAGCTGCTGATCACCGCCGCCACGGCGGTGCGCGCGGTGCTGGGCGACGAGCCGCGCGAGCGCTTCGACGGCGGGGAGGCGCTGCCGGTGCCGGTCTTCGAGCCGCCGTTCCCGCGCATCGAATGGCTGCCGGCGCTCTCGTCGGCGCTCGGGGTCGCGGACGTGACGGCGCTGAGCGACGCGGAACTGCGGAAGGCCGCGGAGTCCGCCGGCGTGAACGAGGTCGCGAAGCTCTCGCGACCGAAGATGATGGACGAGCTCTTCCAGGCGCACGTGGAATCGAAGATCGACCTGCCCACGTTCGTCGTGGATTACCCGGTGGAGCTCTCGCCGCTCGCGAAGCCGCACCGGACGAAGCCGGGTCTCACCGAGCGATTCGAACTCTTCGCGAAAGGGAAGGAACTCGCGAATGCCTTCTCCGAGCTCAACGATCCGCTCGATCAGCGCGCGCGCTTCGAGGCGCAGGCCCGCCTGAAGGCGGCCGGCGACGAGGAAGCGTCGGGCGTCGACGAGGACTACCTGCGCGCGATGGAGTACGGCATGCCGCCGATGGGCGGCGTGGGCATCGGGCTCGACCGGCTCTTCATGTACCTCACCGACACGCCGCATATCCGCGACGTGATCCTCTTCCCGCTGATGCGTCCCGAATGAACGCGACCTCGCGTCTCGAACTGTCGATCGCCTGGCGCTACCTGCGGAGCCGCCGCGGGTCGCGCCTGCTGTCGTTCATCTCGGTGATCGCGGTGGCCGGCGTGGTGGTGGGCGTGAGCGCGCTCGTCGTGATCATGGGCGTCATGAACGGCCTGCAGACCGACCTGCGCGAGAAGATCCTCGTGGGAAGTCCCGACGTGCGCGTGCTCACGTACGGGATGGATCTGCGCATGACCAGCTGGCCGGAGGCGCTCGAGAAGGTGCGCGCGGTCGAAGGCGTGGTCGACGCCGCACCCTTCGTGGTGCACCAGGGACTCGCGACGAGCGGGAGCAGCTACTCCGAGGCGATCTCGGTCGCGGGGATCATCCCCGGCGACTCGGGTTCGACGCAGGTCACCACGATCCGCGATCACGCGACCGTCGGCGACTTCTCGTTCGACACGCCCGACGGTGAGCGGCGCGGGGCCGTGCTCGGCAACCTGCTGGCCAGCCGCCTGAACGCCGTGCCCGGGACGGAACTCAC
>JAYTNC010000132.1:0-1613 GCA_043748515.1 Gemmatimonadota bacterium
CGGGATCATCGCCGTGGCGACGCCAAGCTGCGAGGCGCGCAGGAGGAGGAACGCGTCGGTCGAGGCGCCCAGCGTGAAGACGAAGACCACGGCCAGATACCGCCAGAACGTGCCGCCCAGCGCGGCCGGCACGACGACGACGCCGCCGCCGATGACGTCGCGGCTCTCCGGAGTCGCGTCGGCCACGAGCCGACCAGAGGCCGCCTCTCGCTGCACCGGCACCTCGACCCGCGACTCCTTCACGAACAACACCACCAACACGACCGCGACCGCGCCCGGCAGCGCTGCCCAGAGGAAGAGCCCTCGCAGATCGACCCACGCGAGCGTGAGCAGCGCCCACGCGACGAGCGGCCCCACCACCGCGCCGAGGTTGTCCGCCGCGCGATGCACCCCGTACGCATACCCGCGCTGCGACGGCGGCACCGAGTCGGCGATCAACGCGTCGCGCGGCGCCGAGCGCATCCCCTTGCCGAACCGGTCGGCGAGACGGATCGCGAGCACCTGCCCCGCCCCCTGCGCGAGTCCGATCAGCGGCCGCACGATCGACGCGATCGTGTAGCCCATCACGACGAAGGGCTTCCGTCGCCTGATGCGGTCGGAATACCACCCCGCCGGCAATCGCAGCAACGCCGACACGCTCTCGGCGAGTCCTTCGATCACACCGAGCACCGCCGCCGACGTGCCGAGCACGGTCGAGAGGAAGAGCGGCAAGAGCGGATAGATCATGTCGCTCGCGACATCGGTGAAGAAGCTCACCGTCGCGAGCACCCGTACGTTCCGCGAGAGCGGAAGCCGCGTCGGCGTCATGGCCAGCGCACCCCGGCACCCGGTCGCACGGTCAGCCAGTCCGCCTTGCCGGCCCGGTGCGGGAAGGCTTCGGCGTACGACGCCTTCCAGCGATCGCGCACCGCCTCGGCATCGTCGCGATCGACGACCGCCCACACCGCGCCGCCGAACCCCGCGCCGAACGCCGTCGAGCCATGCGCGCCCGCCGCCATCGCCGCGCGCGCGAGGAACATCGTCTCGGGGATCTGGTTCCGCAGCGCGGTCTCGGCGAGCTGCTGCGACTCGACCGAGAGCCGGCCGAGCAGCGCCGCGTCGGCGTGCTCGAACGCTCGCAACGCCTGTGGCACGATCCGTTCCGTCTCCGCGCGGAACTGCGCGATGCGCGCGAGGAACCAGGGCGCGTCGGGCGCGTGGCGGGCGAGATCCTCCAACCGCGACGGCGCGTCGACCGACGAGCGCAGCGCGCTGCCGAGCGAGGGATCGAGCCGGCCCGCGTCGCGATTCCAGAGCGCGAGCAGATCGCGCACCACGTCGGAGGCCCGGTTGTAGTCCGCGAGCGCGCCGCCGGTCTTGGTCGCGCGGACCCCGCTCACGCCGACGAGGATGCTCCAGTGCGCCGGGAACGCCGCGCGCCCCACGCGGGCGGCCGGCAGGTACGAGAACGCGCCGACCGTCTCGGCCTCGTTGCAGACGATCGCCACGTGGTCCTGTGCGCCGCCACGCGTCCCGACGCCCTTGTCACCGGGGAATGGCCCGTACGCGCCGCCCATCTCGATCGCGCCGCAGTACTCCGCGAAGGCGAGCGGATCGGCGAGATGATCCCGCCA
>JAYTNC010000133.1:0-4382 GCA_043748515.1 Gemmatimonadota bacterium
CGCGCCGCCGCCGATCGCGAAGGGGTTCCAGGTGCTCACCGCGCCGATCAACATCCCCGACGTGATCCCGGAGATCGACCTCTCCAAGAAGCTCACGAACGAGGCCGACTTCTCGGGTCGTGGCGTCGCCGGCGGCATCGCCGCGGGCGTCGTGGGCGGGACTCCGCAGGTGATCTCCGACCAGCCGTATTTCGACTTCCAGGTCGAGAAGCCGGTCGCGCCGGTCCCGGGTACGGGGTCGCCCCGCTACCCCGACATCCTGCGTTCGGCGAGCGTCGAGGGCGAGGTGCTCGCGCAGTTCGTCGTCGACACCACGGGGCGCGTCGAAGTCGCGACCTTCAAGGTGATCCGCAAGTCGCATGACCTGTTTGAGGCGGCGGTCCGCAGCGCGCTCCCGAACATGCGCTTCCTGCCGGCTGAGGTCGGCGGACGCAAGGTGAAGCAGCTCGTGCAGCAGCCGTTCGTCTTCGCGCTCCAGAAGTAACCAGACCCTTCCCAACCGTCCCATCAGGAGACTCGCAGCATGAACATGGACATTGGCTACATCTTCGAGCACTCGCCGCCGTTCGCGAAGGGCATCTGGTTCACCCTCGCCGTCATGTCGCTCTGGTCGCTCACGGTCGCGATCGGCAAGTGGTGGAACCTGCGCAAGGCCCAGAAGGAGACGCTCAAGTTCGCGCCCGAGTTCTCGCAGTTCCTCGAAGAGGACAACCTCTCCGAAGCGATCAACCTCGCGCAGTCCTACAAGAAGTCGCACGTCGCCCGCGTCCTCGGCGGCGCGCTCGATGAAGTGAAGCCGCTGATCCTCGATGGTTCGGTCACCGTCTCCGACATCAACTCGGCCGAGCGCGCCGTCGAGCGCAACATGCTCGTCGAGATCGTCTCGCTGAAGCGCGGCCTCGCCGTCCTCGCGACGGTCGGTTCGACCGCGCCGTTCGTCGGCCTCCTCGGCACGGTGTTCGGCATCATCAACGCATTCGCCGCCATGGGCACCTCGGGCTCGACCGGCATCGCCGCGATCACGGTCGGCATCGCCGAAGCGCTGATCGCGACCGGCTTCGGTCTCCTCGTCGCCATCCCGGCGGTCTGGTTCTTCAACTACTTCCAGACCAAGATCGACAATCTCACGGCCGAGATGACCTACGTCTCCAAGGAGATGATCGACTACCTGATCAAGGGCGTCTCGGGCGAGTTCGGCCGGTCGCGCTTCACGCGTGAGTTCAGCACGAAGGCTCAGGCCGGTTCGTCGCCGATCTCGCAGTAATCTCCTCGACGATCCCAGGAGGGATTCGCGATGGGTATGTCAGTCAGCCACGGGGGCGGCGTCAAGGCGGAGCCGAACGTCGTCCCCATGATCGACGTGATGCTCGTGCTGCTCATCATCTTCATGGTGGTGACGCCGGCGCTCGCATCCGGATTCACGGCGGAACCGCCTTCGGGCATCAACCTGAAGGCGCACCCGGAAGCCGATGACGATCAGGTCCTCGGCATCGACAAGTTCGGCAACTACTACCTGAACAAGCGGCAGATCGCCAACGAGCAGCTCGGCGACCTGCTGCAGCAGATCTACACGGCCCGCACCGTCGATCAGATCCTGTATGTGAAGGCGCACAAGGAGCTGGAGTACGGCCGCATCCTCGACGCGATCGACATCGCCTCGAAGAACGGCGTGCGCGTCATGGCCGCGATCACCGACCAGACCCCGGGGACCGAGTCCTCCGTGGTCGGGGACGAGATCAAGCAACCCACCAAGACGCCCTGAGGATCCGAACATGGGAATGAGCACGGGTGGTGGCAGCTCGAATCTGAACAACGAGCCGAACGTCGTGCCGATGATCGACATCATGCTCGTGTTGCTGATCATCTTCATGATCATGCAGCCGATGATGCGCAAGGCGATCGACATGCAGCTCCCCGATCCGCAGCCCGCGGTCGTCACCGCCAACACGGCGTCCGACCAGATCGTGCTCGAGGTGCTGCCGGAGGGGAACTTCGCGGTCAACAAGGAACCGCTGACCAAGGACAATCTCCAGAAGCGCCTCACGGAGATCTACGAGAACCGTCCGGACAAGATCATGTTCGTGAAGGGCGATCCGGCGGTCCAGTACCAGGATGTCATCTTCGCGATGGACGTCGCGCGCGGCTCCGGCGTGAAGGTCATCGGTGTGACGCCCAAGGGTCCCTGATCGGCCGCAATGGCAAGTTGGTGATGCGGCGGACGAACCTTTCCGGGCTCGTCCGCCGTATCAGTTATATGGATATGGGACCCGCCGACGGGTTCCGCGTGTTCGTCCCCTGAGCCCCCACGTGACCGCCGCCGATCTCCTCCCCACGGGCAAGCCACGCCGTCCTCTCCGACCCCTCCATGGGATTCCGGAGCCGGATCGTCGCGGCCCGCAGGGATTGCTGCTCTCGGCACTCTTCCATACGCTGATCTTCCTCCTGCTCTTCCTGCCGCCGCTCATTGCGACGACGCTCGATCAGGAGCTCACCACCGGCGGTGGCGGGGCGGGCCCGGCGGGCGGAGGCGGAGGCGGAACGGGAGGCACAGGCGGCGAGACCGTTCGGCCGGAACGAGTACGCTACATCCAGGTCGCGCCGGCTCCACCTGCCGCAGTGCCCCCTGCGCTCATCCCGCCGGTCGTTCCACCGCCCAAGCCCGAACCGGTGAAGGAGCCGGAGCCGAAGCCGACTCCCACACCAGTTCCGGCGCAGCCCGTCGAGACGACGCCCAGTGGCCCGACCACCCCAACCGCAGGCGCGGGCGGTGGCTCGGGCCACGATGGCAGCGGGGGCAACGGCCCCGGCAGCGGCGGCGGCGTCGGGTCCGGTCAGGGCACCGGGCGTGGCTCGGGGAACGGTCCGGGCATCGGCGGCGGTCCCGGCGACATCTACCCCGCCCAGGTCACCAATCTCTCGCTCCTGCCGATCCCCGTGCCGAACAAGGTGCGGCCGTACAAGATGATCGCCTGGTTCGACGTCGACGAGCGCGGCAACGCGCGGCTCATCGCGTTCAACCCGTCGCGCGACGGCGCGTACAACAAGAAGATCCGCGAGATGCTCTCCGAGGTGCGATTCCGCCCTGCGGTGAAGCAGGACGGCACACCCGTGCGCGACACGGTCTCGATCACGGCCGAAGCGCCGCGCGACGAAGCGCCGCGCTGACTGGCCCCGCAGGGGAGCCGCCGATAGCTTCACCCGATTCGTTCGCCTTCGTGCTCCCCCCGACATCCGATCCATGACCGCATCGCCCGCCGCCCGCGAGGGTCGCGCATGAAGTCGCTCTGGGCCCGCAAGCCGATCGCCGAGCTCACTCCCGAGGACGGGAAGGGCATGCAGCGGACGCTCGGCACCAAGGACCTGATCTTCCTCTCGATCGGCGCGGTCATCGGCGCCGGCATCTTCTCGACCCTCGGCACCGCCGCGGCGGGCTCGGTGAGTCCCACCGGCGAGGTCCTGCGCTACGGGGCCGGCCCGGCGCTCATCGTCTCGTTCGTGCTCCTCGGCGCGGTCTGCGCGCTCGCCGCGCTCTGTTACGCCGAGCTCGCGGCGATGATCCCGCAGGCGGGATCCGCCTACGCCTACAGCTACGCCTCGTTCGGCGAGCTCATCGCGTGGATCATCGGCTGGGACCTCATCCTCGAGTACGCCGTCGGCAACGTCGCCGTGGCCATCTCCTGGAGCGGGTACTTCACCTCGCTCATCTCGCCGTTCGTCGAGCTGCCCGGCTGGCTCACGCACGGGTACTTCCAGGCCAAGGCGAGTTCGAACCCCGAGATCCACGGGCTCCTCGAGACGGCGCCGCAGCTCCTCGGCATCCCGGTGCTGATCAACGTCCCGGCCTTCGTGATCGTCATGGCGATCACCTGGCTGCTCGTCGTCGGCGTGCGCGAGAGCACGCGCGTCAACACGGTGATGGTGATCATCAAGCTCCTCGTGCTCGCGCTCTTCGTGATCGTCGGCGCGCAGCACATCGACACGGCGAACTACACCCCCTTCGCGCCGAACGGCTTCACCGGCATCCATCAGGGCGCGGCGATCGTCTTCTTCGCGTACATCGGCTTCGACGCGATCTCCACCGCCGCCGAGGAAGTGAAGGACCCGCAGCGCACCATGCCGCGGGGCCTCCTCTGGGGACTCGGCATCTGCACGCTCATCTACGTGATCGTCGGCGCGGTCGCCACGGGGCTCGTGCCCTACCAGCAACTCGCGTCGTCGGACCCGCTCGCCCACGCCTTCGACGTCGCCGGACTGCAGCGCTTCGGCTGGATCATCTCGGCGGGCGCGGTCGTCTCGATGTCGGCGGTGCTGCTCGTGTTCCAGTACGGCCAGCCGCGCATCTTCTACGCCATGGCGCGCGACGGCCTGCTCCCCGAAGGCGC
>JAYTNC010000134.1:0-1799 GCA_043748515.1 Gemmatimonadota bacterium
CCGGCGCTCGCTCGGGCGCTCGCTGCCGTGGTCGCCGCGGTGGCGGCGGGGGAGCGGGACGCCACCCACGCCCTCGGCGCGGGAATGGAGGTGCTCCGCGCGGCGGCCATCGAGCCGGAGTACTTCGCCGCCGTGTCGACGGATGCACTCGAGCCAGTGGACCTGATCACGGGCGAAACGCTGATCGCGCTCGCTGCGCGTCTCGGAAAAATCCGGCTGATCGACAACGCGCTCGTCTATCCCGCCGAGCGGCGCGCGTGACATCGTCCGCTTCGGGAGCCGGCGCCCTTCCGTCACTGGCCGCGCTGAGGGCGGCGGGTCGGCCCATCGTGATGCTCACGGCGTACGATTTTCCGTCCGGACGCGCGGCGGAGGAGGCCGGGGTGGACGTGGTGCTCGTGGGTGATTCGGCCGCGATGACGGTGCTCGGCTACGACACCACCCGCGCCATCTCGCTCGAGGAGCTGCTGATGCTGACGCGCGCCGTTCGTCGTGCCGTGATGCGCGTGCCCTTGATCGGCGATCTTCCCTTCGGCAGCTACGAACCGAGCGACGCGCTCGCCGTCGAGACGGCGCGTCGCTTCGTGAGCGACGCCGGGTGCGACGCAGTGAAGCTGGAGGGCGCCGGCTCGATCGTCCCTCGCGTGCGAGCGATCATCGCGACCGGAATTCCGGTAGTCGGTCACGTCGGTCTCCTCCCCCAGTCGGTGACGTCGCCCGATGGTTATCGCGCCCGCGGGCGGGATGTCGAGCAGGCGTTGGAGATCATCGCCGATGCCGACGCACTGGCCGAGGCGGGATGCGCCGCCCTGGTGGTCGAGGCCGTCCCGGCCCGCATCACGGCGATCATCACGCGCCGCCTCGGCATTCCGGTGATCGGTATCGGCGCCGGGTCCTCCACCGATGGACAGGTACTCGTCTATCACGACCTGCTGGGGCTCGGGGAGGGGCGACTACCGCGCTTCGTCCGGCAGTACGCCGCGGCACGCGACACCATCCTCGATGCGGTGAGGCGCTGGGCGGCCGACGTCCGTAGTCGCGAGTTTCCGTCGAGCGATGAGACTTACGGAATTCCCGAGCAGGCGATCGACGAGGTGGAGCACCGGCTGCGCGCCGCGGACGCACGACGACGCGCGTGAGCGATACGGCGAGGGGCACACCGCGATCGTCGCGGTGTGCCCCGTGAAGTGCCGACGTTCGTCGGCCTACCCGTTCATCGATTTCCGCTGGCGCGCGGCGCGACTCTTCTTGGCCGCCTTGCCCGCGGCGATCGGCACGACGTCATGTGCCTCGGCGGCGATGCCGGGCGCCGACGCCGGCACGAGCTGCCTCGGCTGCTTGTAGGTGAAGCGCTTGCCTTCGTAGTTCCGGAACGTCACTTCGTCCTCCGTGATCTCCTCGACATACTCCGGGAGCAGGGGCACCTTGCCGCCGCCGCCGGGCGCGTCGATCACGAACTGCGGGACGGCCATTCCCGACGTCCAGCCCCGCAGCGCCTGAATGATCTCGAGCCCCTTCTGCACCGTCGTGCGGAAATGCTCGCCGCCGGCGACCTGGTCGGCCATGTAGATGTAATAGGGCCGCACGCGCGCTCGCAGCAGGGCGTGCATGAGCGCCATCATGACGTGCGGATCGTCGTTGACGCCCTTCAGGAGGACGGTCTGGCAACCGAGCGAAATCCCCGCCCGGCTGAGCCGATCGAGCGCGGCCACGGCGGCGGGCGTCAGCTCGCTGGGGTGGTTGAAGTGGGTGTTCATGAAGATGGGGTGATACTTCTGCACCATCTCGCAGAACTCGGG
>JAYTNC010000135.1:0-3608 GCA_043748515.1 Gemmatimonadota bacterium
CCCCGGGTCGGAGAGCAGCGGTGTGCCGGCGTCGCTCACGAGCGCGAGCGAATCGCCGTTGACGAGTCGCGCCACGAGTCCCGGCGTCGCCTTCGCCTCGTTGTGCTCGTGGTACGCGATCATCGCCGTGCGGATGTCGTAGCGGTCGGTGAGCACGCGCGTGTGCCGCGTGTCCTCCGCGAGCACGGCGTTGACGCTGCGGAGCACTTCTACCGCGCGCGGACTCAGGTCGCCGAGGTTCCCGATCGGGGTGCTGACGATGTGGAGCGTCCCGGGCGTCGCCGCGCCGGTCTCACTCACCATTGCAGTTTCCAGGGCAGCGCGTCGAACAGGCCCGCCGCCTGGAACATGTGTCGTCGCGCCGCGGTGAGATCCCGCAGCGCCTGCTCCGGCGCGAGTCCGCTCACGGTCCCCACGCGCAGCACCTCGGTCGTCCACTCGGCCACCGCCTTGGTGAGCGTCGCGGTGTCGGTGACCGGATCGCGCACGGTGGGCATCGTCGGCGAGAAGCGCTCGAGGAGCGCGTAACGCGGCACGAGCTTCCGGCGCGCGGCTTCGACGAGATCGGCAGCGCTCGCCGCGCCGGAATCGCCCAGCCGTGTGGTGAGCGCGACGACGAGGTCGCGGTACGCTTGGATGAGCGCCGGGGACGCCTGCGCCGGCAGCGCCTCGGCGCGCGGCCAGAGTCGGACGTGCGTCTTCGTCGCGGCGCCGTGCGGCGCGAGCAGCGCTTTCACGTGCGCCGGGATGTCACCCGGGCGCGTGTCGGCGAAGTAGCCACGGACCGGCGAGCCCGACGCGATCATCACGTAGTGCACCGCCCCGTCGTCCCGGATCTCGATCGCGCCGTCGTGCATCGTGGCGTAGAGGAAGGCGAGCAGCGCGTCGCCGTCCTCGAGCCGGAGCTCGCGCGGCCAGGCGAGCGGGGTGCCCGTCTGCGTCGCGAACATCGTGTCGAGCTGTTCGTCCACGGCCTCGTGGAAGCAGATGCTCCCGTATTCCGCCGACGAGGGCACGCGGCCGATCGCATCGCTGATCGCGATCGGCTGGAACCGTTCGCCGTCCGCCGAGGTCGTCGCGTTCACGACCTCGCCCTCCTCGAGGAAGAGCGTGATCAGCTCTTCGGGGAGCCAGACCGCGACGTAGCCGCTGACCCGCGCGGCACGATCGCGCTTCGCGTCGGTGAGCAGGTTGCGCAGATGCACGTACGCCAAGCGGGTCCTGGAGAGCAGGACCCGCTTGGCGGGGTAGCGCAGTGCATCGCGCGGGATCGCCATCAGCGACCGTCGCGGATCACGCGGCCGTGTGCTGGTCGAACTTCGCGGCGAGTGCCGTCTTCGGCACCGCGCCGATCACCTGATCGACGAGCTTCCCATCCTTGAAGAACAGGAGCGTCGGGATCGACCGCACCTGGAAGCGCGCCGCCGTCTTCTGGTTCGCGTCGACGTCGAGCTTCGTGACCTTCACGCGACCCGCGAACTCCTCGCTGAGCTGGTCGAGGATCGGCGCGATCATGCGGCACGGGCCGCACCACGTCGCCCAGAAATCGACCACCGCCAGCCCGCTGTGCTGCTCCACTTCGGACGGGAACGAATCGTCCGTGACCACGACCGTCTTCGACATCGCGCTTGATCTCCAGGTGCGTCGCCGGTGCCGGGCACCGGTCGGCCGCGCTAACGTTACGGCGTCCCTTAAGCGAGTATCCCTCGCCACTCGAGCCGCCACTGTCCATGCCTGCCGCCCCACTGCGCGGGACCCGCATCGCCCACATCGGCATCGCCGTCGAATCGATCGAGGCGATCCTGCCCTTCTATCGTGATGTCCTCGGGATGCCCGAGGTCCCGCTGGACGACTCCGACGGCGCGCGCATCGCCGGCCTCGCAGCCGGGGATTCCCTCGTCGAACTCCTCCAACCGGATCAATCCGACTCCCCTATCGGGAAGTTCCTGGCCAAGCGCGGACAAGGCATCCATCACATCTGCTTTGCCGTCGACGATCTCGACGGCACGCTCGCGCGATGCCGTGATGCCGGCGTCCGCCTCATCGATCAGGTGCCTCGGCTCGGCGCAGAGGGCAAGCGCATCGCCTTCCTGCATCCGTCGTCCACCGCGGGCGTGCTGGTCGAACTCTCCGAATACTAACCCGGCCACCCCCGCTCCGACCTACGGCTGCGGCGCGGGGCGGTTGCCAGCGGTGCAGAAACCCGACGTGGCCGCGAAATCGAAGTCCTGCACGAACCAGCGTCGAGTCTTCGTGTTGCGCACCGTCGTGAACATCGGTGACGCCTTCTTGTCGCCCTGCGTCAGGTCCACGCGATGCTGCACCGTGCCAGCCACTCCCGCGTTCCCGGAGCCGATGCGAGATTCGTCATGGCGCAGATGGCACGTCATGAGCAGCAGCCGGCGTTCGAGTTGCTGGCGGTCGGCGCGGTCCCGGACCGGCGATTCGGCGTTTCCCCAGACGGCGGACATCGCCTGAAGGTCCTGGGCCTTGGCGGCGAACAGGAACTGCTGCACGGCCGCTTCGGATGACGTGGCCCCGGCTTCGGGGCCGCCCACCGTGCGGTGACATCCCATGATCGCGACCAGCACCATCAGCAGACTCAGTGCGCGTCTCAACGGCAAACTCCAGTGCGAAAGGATGATCGGGCAAAGATGACCTCACAGCGCCTCTACATCAACATCGACCACGTCGCGACGCTCCGACAGGCGCGACGGGCCTCATACCCCGACCCCGTGGCGGCGGCGCGCCTCTGCGAGGATTCCGGCGCCGACGGCATCACCGCGCACCTCCGCGAGGACCGCCGGCACATGCAGGACGCCGACATCGTCGCCCTCGCGGGCGCGCATGCTCGCAGCGCGCACACGCGCAGGGCGCACACGCCCTTCAATCTCGAGATCGCCGCGACCGACGAGATGACCGCGATCGCCGTCCGGCTGCGCCCGCATCAGGTCACGCTCGTCCCGGAGAAGCGCGAGGAGATCACGACCGAGGGCGGCCTCGACCTCGCGAACGATCCCCACCGGCTCGGCGCCTGCATCGAAGCGCTCCGCGCCGCCGGCATCCGCACCGCGCTGTTCATCGATCCCGACCGCGCGCAGATCGACCGCGCCGCGGCCTTCGGCGTCGCCGCGGTCGAGCTCCACACCGGGACCTACTGCCACCACCCGGAAGTGCCCGCCAACCTCCGGGCGCTGCAGGCAGCTTCGACCTACGCCGCCGCGCTCGGACTCGCGGTGCACGCCGGTCATGGGCTCACCCTCGCGAACGTCGGCCCGGTCGCGGCGATCCCCGAATGCGAGGAGCTCAACATCGGACACTCGATCATCGGCCACGCCGTGTTCGTGGGCCTTCCCGAGGCCGTCCGGGCCATGCGCGCCGCTATGGACGCGGCCCGCGCCGGTTGACCCAACCGCTACGGGCGACCACACTTAGCCCTACGATGCCACATACGAACGCGCGACGCGCGGAGGCGCTGTGACGGGCGGCCTGCTCGATTTCTTCACGCTCGAGGCCAACGAGTACATCGACCAGCTCGATGACCTCGCGACGCGCGCATCCGCCGCGCCGCCGGAGGCCGAGCCGTTCGTGCGCGTCTCGCGCGCCCT
>JAYTNC010000136.1:0-1942 GCA_043748515.1 Gemmatimonadota bacterium
GGCGTGCGCGCCGAGCGGATGATCCCGGCCTTCCCGTCGAAGACCTTTCCGAACCACTACACGATCGTCACCGGGCTCACGCCCGAGCATCACGGCATCGTCGCGAACGTCATCCGCGATCCCGAACTCGGGACGTTCCGCACCAACGACACGCTCGCCATCTGGGACCCGCGCTGGTGGGGCGGCGAGCCGATCTGGGTGACGGCGGAGACGCAGGGCCGGCGCGCGGCGTCGTACTTCTGGCCGGGATCGGAGGCGGCGATCGGTGGCGTTCGCCCCACCTGGTGGAACCCCTACGTGCATACGAGGCCGAACGACGTGCGCGTGCGGCGCGTGCTCGAGTGGCTTGCCATGCCCGTCGACTCGGCGCCGTCGCTGATCACGCTCTACTTCTCCGACACCGACGACGCGGGACATGCCACTGGGCCGTACTCGGCGAGGACCGACTCCGCGATCGCGCGCGTCGACTCCGCGCTCGGCGCGATCATGGACGGCGTCGATCGGCTCGGGCTGCGCGAGACCGTGAACATCATCGTCGTGGCCGATCACGGCATGGCGCCGAGCAGCAGCGAGCGGATCATCGTGCTCGACGACTACCTGGACATGGCGACGGTGGAGATCGTGGACTGGACGCCGGTCGCGGCGATCCAGCCGCGCGCGGGCGAGGACGAGCGCGTGTACCGCGCGCTCAAGGACAAGCACCCGCACCTGCGGGTCTATCGAAAGACCGAGGTGCCGGCCCGGCTGCACTTCAACGCGCATCCGCGCATCACGCCGATCGTCGCGATCGCGGACGAGGGCTGGACGATCGTCAGTCGCGCCACGGCGCGGCGGCTCGCGACCGCCCCGGCGACGGGCGGTCAGCACGGCTATGACCCCGACCTCCTGTCGATGGGCGCGGTGTTCGTCGCAGCCGGACCGGGCATCGCGGAGGGGCGGGTGGTCCCACCCTTCCGCAACGTCCACGTCTATTCGCTCATGGCGCACCTGCTCGGCCTGCGGCCCGCGCCGACCGACGGGTCGATCGACTCGGTGCGCGCCGTGCTCAGAACTCGCGCTTCTTCATCTCCTTGAACAACCGGTCGCGCTCCTGGTCCGCGTCGTCGGTGACGCGCTGCGGTGCGGTCTTGTCGTAGGTCTTCGCCTCGACGTTCCGCGGCTTCGCCTGCTTTTGCATCTTCTTCACGAGATTCTGGATCGACTTGTCATCCAGGCCAGACATCAGGTCCCCTCCGAGGTGGGCTGCTTCCTGAACCTACGGCCCGGGCCGCTATTGCGCATCGGTGCCCCAAGCCCGTACTTGGACAGAGTCTCCCCTCCTCCCGGAAGAGGTCCGTTTCCCGATGGACGCGAACCGCAAGCCGCGCGATGACGAAGTCGATGTCTTCGGACTGACGCACCAGGGCAAGATCCGAAGGGACAATCAGGACCAGTTCCTGATCGGCTCGGTCTACCGTCGCGTGATGATCGCCCAGACGTCGCTCACCGAACTCGACCGGATCCCGCTGGGCGACGAGCGCGTGGCCTTCCTCGCGATGGTCGCGGACGGTGTGGGCGGCGGCGTGGGTGGGCAGCGCGCGAGCGCGACGGCGCTCGAGGTGGCCACCGAGTACGTGACCTCCACGTCGGACTGCGTCCTGAGCGCCAACGTCGGGGAGCAGGAGTTCACCGAGGCGCTGCGGGCGGCCGCGCTCCGCTCGCACGAGGCGGTGCGCGCGCGCGCGGCGATCGAGGCCGGCGGGCGTTCGATGGCGACCACGCTCACGCTCTGGATCAGTCTCTGGCCCTGGTACTACCTGCTGCAGGTCGGCGACTCGCGCTACTACCTGTACCGCGACGGTGAACTCACGCAGGTCTCGCGCGACCAGACGATCGCGCAGGACCTCGTCGACAAGGGCGTGCTCTCGCAGGCGGCGGCTGATCGGTCGCGCCTCTCCGACGT
>JAYTNC010000137.1:0-4085 GCA_043748515.1 Gemmatimonadota bacterium
TATCCGCGCGCGCGATGGGTGGGCTATACGCTCGCGATCGGCTGCGCGGCGTCGCGGGTGATGGCGCGCGCGCATTTTCTCAGCGATGTCGTGCTCGCCGCCGGCTTGGGCTGGGTCGTGGCGTTCGCGCTGGCGCAGCGCTGGTCCACGACCGAGTGACATCCGAGCGCGGGCCGAGGTAAGTCGTGGTATGACCGCCTCGCGTCTGCTCCCCCTCGTCGCCCTCGTCCTGACAGGAATGACTGCCTGCGACGACACGCCGACCTCGCTTTCGTTCGACGAGGTGCAGGCCTTCGCCGCGGCCGCGAAGAAATGGGAGACGACCGCGCCGGACTCGTACGTCTACACGCTCGAGCGCCTCTGCTTCTGCCTGGTCGAGGGCCCGGTCCGCGTGACGGTGCGCAATGGCGTCGTCGAGAGCGCGCAGTACGTCAGCACCGGCGCCTACCTCACCCCGCCCGCACTCGAGTGGATCTCCACGATCGACGAGGTATTCGACGCACTGAGCTACGCGCTGGCGATCCCCGCCGCGTTTTTCAAAGCCGAGTACGATCCCACCTACGGCTTCCCAGTCGAAGCGAGCATCGACCACTGGGCGCGCACGGTCGACGACGAGATCACCTACCGCCTGAGCGACTTCGCAGCGCTCCCCTGAGTCCTGCGCCAGAGGAATGAGGAAAGGCCGCCCGAACGGGCGGCCTCCCTTCATCTGTCAGCCTTCGTCGCCTCACATGGCGACCTTCTTCTCCTCCCCCTTCGCCTTCGGGTCGAGCAACGGCTTCCGCTCGCGCAGATGCTGCTCCATCTCCAGCCGCGGCACGCCCTCCCGCATCCACTCGGGCGCCGGTTTCCCCTGCAGGAAGTGATCGAACCATTCCTGCATCCGCACCGCGTAGTCCTTCTGGTTGATCGGACGCGCGAGCCCGTGGTTCTCGCCCACGTACTCGAGCAGCACCACGTCCTTGCCGAGCTCGCGCAGCGTGTTGTAGTACGTGATCCCCTGGTTGAAGTCGACCGCGCCGTCGCGGTCGTTGTGCAGGATCATGAACGGGATCTTGAGGTCGTTCGCGAAACGGTTGGGTGAGTTGCGCAGGTATGCGTCGGGATCGCGCGCATAGCTCGACCGGAACCGCCCCTGGCTCGAGATGAAGATCGACTGGTTGGCCGAGCCCGTGTTCCAGTAGACCGAGCTGAACATCGAGACCATGTCGGTGAGCGGGGCGCCCGCGATCGCGGTCTTGAAGATGTTCGTCTGCGTCGTGATGAAGCTCGTCTGGTAGCCGCCCCAGCTGTGCCCCTGCAGCGCGACGTTCGCCGCGTCGACGACGCCCGTCGCGATCGCGGCCTTCACCGCCGGCACCACGCACCACACGGCTGAACGGCCCGGCTCGTCCAGCTTGTACGTGATGTCCGGCATGAAGTACGCGTAGCCGCGCGACGTGTAGACGCTCGGGTTGGCGTAGCGCGTCGCGTTGGGCTGTGCGTAGGCATGGAAGCCCTGCGAAAGCCGCTCGTAGATGTACGTGAGCGTCGGATACTTCTTCCCCTCTTCGTAGCCGGCCGGGAGGAAGAGCGCGCCCTGCAGCTCGTCGCCGTCGTTGTCGCACTTGTAGTTGATCAACCGTGCGCCCGCGCTCCACGCCACATCCGACTGCTGCGGATTCGCGTCGGTGAGGCGGCGCGGATCCGCGAGCCCCGCGTCGGCCACGTACCAGTCGGGGAAGTTCACGAACGACTGCCGCGTGTACGCCCACACTTCGACGTCGCGCGCGCGGCGATAGTCGATCTTGGCGTCCTCCCACGAGAGAGCGCGCGCTCCGCCGCGCTGCGCGTCGACCTGCGCGAGCCCTTCCTTCTTCGTGCGCTCGCCGTAGGTCTCGATGAACAGCGGTCGCGCGAGGTCGATCCCGCGCTCCTTCGCGTCGGCGCCTACGCGCGCCTGGTAACGCACGCCGTCGCGCTTGCCGTTGCCCGTGATGCTGACCGCCGGGCCGCCGGACACACCAAGGCGCCAGACGTCCCAGTTGTCGCGCACGAATACGAACCGCGAGTCGCGCGACCAGCCGAACGGCGGACCTGCCGGCGGCTTCACGACGTTGTGATCGTCCTCGTCGTCCCAGAAGGTCGCGGCCACGCCGTCGGTCAGGCGGCGCGAGTTCCTCGTGGTGAAGTCGTACACGTGCCAATGGCCGTCATCGTACCACGCCGCCCGCGCGCCGTCGGGCGACATCAACGAGGCGAACGCACCGCCGGGGTTCTGCAGCGACTTCGCGATCACCGTGCGTTCACCGGTGAGCGCGTCGATCGCATAGAGGTCGCGCAGCGCACGGCCGTCGACGCTCGCCTGCCGCTCGTACGGCGTGAAGTCCGCGCCGAGCGCCCAGCGGTCGCCGAAGCCGATGGTCACCGCACGCACCGCGTCGTCGGCGAGCTTCACGACCTTCGGCGACGCGACGTGCCAGGCAGCGAGGTAGCTGAACGTCTTGTCCTGCGTCTCCTGCACCTGCTGCTGACTCTGCAGGCGCGGATCCTTCCAGTGCCAGAGGATGAGCGACGGCGTCTCCTCGTCCTGTCGGGCGGGCGCGACCTGTCCGCCGGCTCCGGCACCAGGCGCCGGCGCATTCCCGCTGCCTGCGACCGGCGCGGCAGTGGACGGCGGAGCGGCAGGCCGCGGCTCGCGGAGTCCGAAGTAGATCGTGCCCTGCGTGTCGCTCCACTTGGGCGCGCGGTCGGCGCTCACCACGAGCCCACCGCTCATGCCGGCGCTACGCTCATTGATCGTGAGGCTCACCGGCGTGCGCGACGAGAGCCGCGACCAGCCGAGCACGGTCGTCAGTGTGTCCTTGGTCGCCGAGTCGGCGATCGAACGCAGCACCGCGAGCGCGTCGCCGGTGTCGGCCCACGTGAGACGGCGATACTGCGCCTTCTCGGAGTCGAGCGCGCGCACCACGCCGGTCGCGATCTCGCGCACCTGCACGCCGTTGCCGTGCTGGTCGCGCTGATCGACGGTGTAGGCGAGGAACTGACCCGCAGCGTCGAACGCGAACTCCCCGACGCCCACGAGCGTGATCGGTGTGCCGCCCGCGAGGTCCACGAGCGAGACGACCGAACCGCTCGGCGCAGCGCCGCCGGCATTGCCACCTGCGCCGCCCGTGCCACCTGCGCCGCCCGCGCCACCTGTTGCCCCTGCGGCACCCGCCGGCGCGTCCGGCGGCATGATCTGCAGCGCGATCGTGTTCGAGCCGTCACCCGCGAACCGGAAGCTCCTGATGCGGTCGAACTCCCGCTTGGTGCCCGTCGCGAGTTCGATCACGCCGATCCTCGTCGGCAACGTGCGGCGGTCGCGACGCGCCTTCTTGGCGTCCTCGGCCTTGGGATAGACGGTGTACGCGACCCAGCGATTGTTGCCCGAGATCGCGACGCCACCGCCACCGCCACCGCCGCTGGGCGGTTCACCGATCGCCACGCGCGTCTCGGTCGCGCCAGCGGACGTCGAACGCACCACGAACTCGGCGTCGCCTTCGTTAGGAGCGAGAACGTAGGCCATCCAGCGGCCGTCGTTCGAGAGCGTGGGATTGCGGATGCCCCTCCACGAGAGGAGATCCTCCATGGTCAGCGGGCGCTTCGCCGGTGTGGCGGTCGGCAACTGTGCCGCGACGGGGCCGGCGGCGAGCAGCGCGAACACGACGGCGGCGAGCCGTCGTGCGCCGGTGCGCGTGTCGGTGCGCGTGTCGGTGCGCGTGCCGGCGCGAGTGCGTGCGGAGAGCGTGATCATCGCGCGAAGCAGTAGAAGAGTCCATTGCCACCGGTCGCGACCAGGTTCTGCTGGCTGCAACCGCGCGACCCATGCGCGGCGTTCCACGACGTCGGGCGCGTGCCGCCGCCCTGCTTGTCGTGATGCCCGACGATCGCACTGCCGCTGCCCGCGGTGCTGCTCGTCCAGTTGGTGCAGGTCGCGTCGAGCTGGTCGATCGGCGCCGTGCCATCGGGATTGGAGCCGGTGAGGATGTCGTGCGTGTTCGGTGTGTCGCCGCGGCCGTTCACCTTCTCTCCCTTCTCGTTCAGGCTGTTGTCCTTGCCGAGGA
>JAYTNC010000138.1:0-1790 GCA_043748515.1 Gemmatimonadota bacterium
CCCTTCGCCGCCTTGAGACGCTCGGCGAAATCCCCGATGCGGCGCACCGCCTCCAGCGAGCCCTCGAGCGCCTCGCCCGAGAGATTCAGCTGCTTGCGATAATGCGTCGAGAAGACGAAGTGGCGCACGGCCGCCCCGCTCACGCCGTTCGCGCGGAGGTCGGCGACGTTCTGCACGTTGCCGACGCGCTTGGCCATCTTCGCGCCGTCGGTGAGCAGGAACTCGCCGTGGGACCAGCAGCGCGCGAAGGTCTTCCCCGTCGCCGCCTCGCTCTGCGCGATCTCGTCCTCGTGATGTGGGAAGATCAGGTCGATGCCGCCCGCATGGAGGTCGAGCGTCTCGCCGAGGATCGCCATCGCCATCGCCGAGCACTCGAGATGCCAGCCGGGCCGGCCGCGGCCCCAGGGCGAGTCCCATGCGGCGGCGGCCTTCTCGTCCTCGTCCTTGGCCGACTTCCAGAGCGCGAAGTCCTGCGCGTTCTCCTTGGAGTAGTCGTCCTGCGCCACGCGCGCACCGCTCTGGATCTCGCGCGTGTCGAGCCGCGAGAGCTTGCCGTAGGTCGCGAACTTGCCGATCGCGAAGTAGACGGACTTGTCGTCCGCCACATACGCGACGCCGTTGGCGATGAGCCGCTCGACGAGCGCGATCATCTCGGGGATGTACGCGGTCGCGCGCGGATAATGCTCGGCGTCCTCGATCCGCAGGTACTTCCGGTCCTCGTGGAAGATCGTGACGATCGGATCGGTGACCTCGCGGATCGTCTTGCCCTGCTCGGTCGCGCGCTTGATGATCTTGTCGTCGACGTCGGTGAGGTTCATCACCTGCTCGACCTTCCACCCGCGCAGGCGCAGCGCGCGCCGCATCAGGTCCTCGAAGAGGAAGGTGCGGAAGTTCCCGAGGTGCGCCGGATTGTAGACCGTCGGACCGCAGGTGTAGAGCTTGACGGTCTCGCCGTCGATCGGCGCGAACGGCTCGATGCTGCGCGTGAGCGTGTTGAATAGACGGAACTCGGGCATCGGGGAAAGCTACGGACCCGCCGCTGGACCGGGCAACGGGGACGGCTCCTCGGCCACGCGCGACGCCCGCACATGGACTCCGGCGTCGCGGCAGAGCGCGAGGATCGCTTCCGGCGTCTGGTCGATCAACGGCACGCGCAGCCGCCGTCCGCGGCGTGCGAGACTCGGGAGCCGCTTCGCGAGGCGCGTCATCGCGTCGTCGGGGCTCGGCACCGCCAGTTCGAGCACCGACCGAGTGGCGCGCGACTCGGAGACGATGCGGCCACGCTCGAGCCGCAGCGTGCGGTCGCCGAGCCCGAGTGCGCCGAGCGTGGTCGCATCGCGCGTGGCGATGATCACGGCGATCCCGCGACCGGCGACGGTGCGGACGAGCCGAGCGGCGGCGAGTCGCTCGTCGGGGCCGCAGAAGGCGAAGGGCTCCTCGCAGCAGATGAGGCGCGGATCCGCGAGCAGCGCCTGCGCGACCACTACTCGAAGTCGGTCGAGTGCGGCGAGCTGGCCGAGCCGCACGCGCGAGAGCCCGCGCAACCCGACGGTCGCCATGAGCGGCACGAAGCGCGCGGGCGCCGGCAGCGCCGCGTCGGAGAGCGCGAGCCGGTCGGCGTGGAACGCGAGCGCCTGCCGCACGGTGAGGAAGTTGTATTCCCACGGCCGCGCGCCGATCAGTTGCGGGCGGGCTTCGGCGGGGTCTGCGCTGCCGTTCCATCGCCGGGACCCTGACGACGGGGCGGCCTGTCCGACGGCGAGGAGGAGCAGCGTGCTCTTCCCCGCTCC
>JAYTNC010000139.1:0-8804 GCA_043748515.1 Gemmatimonadota bacterium
GCGTAAGTTCAGCGATGATAAGGGCTTCGATCGCTTGGTTCACTGCTCGTCCCGAGGGTCGTAGAGAACAAAAAAGTGTGGGGAGACCTTCCCCCACACCCCGATTGCTGCGGACCGGAATGGCTTAACAGAAAGAAGCTACCCGTGCGCCTCCAAGGCGTCAAGGATGCGTAGCGGGGGCGACGATGACCGCGATCTGCCGTCCGAGGTCGCCGGCGCGATGCGAGAACAGCAGGTCGTTGTCGCACTTGGTGCACTCGCCGCTCGCGGACCAACGGGTGACGCCGAGTTGCTTCGCCTGCTCGGCGAGCAGGGCCCGGAGGTCGACGTTCCTCGCCCGTTTGGTCGGCCAGCCCGTGAGACGCTCATAGACGTCCACCCCGACCTCGTAGCAGCGGCCGCAGATGGCGGGGCCCAGGTGCACGACGAGGTCCTCGGCGGCGAGGCCGTGCGCGGCGAAGGACCGGATCGTCTCGGAGAGGATGCCGCCGGCCACGCCACGCCAGCCGGCGTGGACCATTGCGACGACGCCTGACGGATGGGCGATGAAGACCGGCACGCAATCGGCGATCGTGACCGCCGCGGCGCCGCACCCGGTGAGGAGGTGGCCGTCGGCGCCGTCGACGCGCACCCAGCCCTCCCACTGATCGCGATGGACGAGTACCCGCGTGCCGTGCACCTGTCGCGCGGAGGCGAGGCGAGGCGCGCCGCGCATTTCGAGCGCGCGTTGGAGTGCATGCCAGCGCTCGCGCGCGACGGGATCGTCACCTTGCTCGGGGAAGCCGAACGACCCTGCGGCCCGCGTGGTGACGAACGCGTCGACGCCGACCGACGCGAGCTCGGGGATCGGGAGGTGAGGCGGGAGCGGGGACGCGTTCATGATCGATTCCGGGGGAAGCATCGCAGCCCGTATTCTAATCGCAGCGACGTCGGCGGTGAGTCCGCGCGTCGCGGAGGAGATTCCGAACGGCGAAGGCCCCTCGGAACCGCCGAGGGGCCTTCGCATCAACCGCATTCGCCATCACTGTCGGCGCAAGCGTTCGACTTCCAGGTCTTCGAGATCGTCGTCCCCGCCTGCGACCATGGCCCCGCCCTTCACGATGGCCGAATCCTTATCGGCCTTCTTGGGCAGCGACTTCACGACCTTGCTGTTCGGCTTCGACGGCTTCTTCGGGGTGGCCATTGCTTCCTCTGGTCTCGGTGGGTTCCGGTGAGCGGCGGGTGCACGGTGTGTGCACCGTGTGTGCACCGTGTGTGCACCGTGGGCGCTGGAAACGTACGGGATCCGTACGACGCGCGCTGTACCGAAAGTCACAGACCGTCGCGGGAGCGCCGGCTCAGGGTCGAGGGCGCTCGGACAGCGACTCGCGCAGTTCCATGAGCGGAGTGAAGGCGTACGCGATCAGACGGCGGCGGGCGACCACCACTCGCGCCGTGCCACCCATGCCCGGGACCAGAGCGCGGTCGGCGCCGTCGATCCTGACGCTCGACTCATCGGGGCGCGCGCGTGCGCGAAATGCCGTGGAATCCCCGACGGCCGCGGCGCCGCTCGCTGCGCCGACCCAGGTCACCTCGGCGAAACGGACGCCGTATCGCTGATACGGAAAGGCGTCGTACATCAGCCGCATGTCCTGCCCCGCGTTCACCCGCCCGATCCCTGACGCGGGCACCTCCATCTCGACCACGAGCGAGTCCGAGGTGCACGCGATGTCGGCGAGCAGGTCACCCTGGGCCACGAAGGTCCCCGGAGCCCGCACGCGCAGCAGGACGAGCGTTCCGTCGCACGGACTCGGCACGACGAGCCCCGCATCGGTCGGCGTGCCGGTCGCGCGCAGCGCCGAGAGGCGGCCGTCGGCCTGACGGATGGCGAGGTCGAGCTGCCGGATCCGCTCGCGATAGTCGGCCTCGCGCACCGCCGCGTCGAAGTCGATGCGCGCGCGCGCGGCGCGGGAGTCCGCGAGCGAGCCCTCGGCGAGCGCGAGTTCGTCCTCGAGCCGGCTCGCGTCGAGTTGCAGATTGGCGAGGTCCACTTCGGTGGTGACGCCGCTGGTGAGGCCGCGGCGCGCGCGCGCTTCGAGTTCGCGCGCGATGCGCAGTTGGTCCCGCTTGGCCGCGATCGACCGCCCGAGCGTGACCAGGCGGGTGTCGAGTCGCGCCCGCTCGGTCGCGTCGGCGCGGCGTACCCCGTCGAGCTGCGCGGCGAGGTCGCTTCGCGAGACCGGACCACCCGCGACCGTCGCCTCGAGCGCGCCCCGATCGGCGCCGCGATCGAGGGCCGGCTCGGACGCGACGATGAAGAGCGTATCACCGCGCCGGACCGGAGTCGCCTCGAGCGCGGTCACGCGCGTGACGATGCCTTCCCGCGGCGCACGCAGTGGATCGGCACCGCGCGCCGGCACGAGCACGAAGCGCCCGGAGACGGTCTCGGGGACCCGGATCACCACGCCGGCGATCACGCCGAGCGCCGCGACGACGAGCACCGACGTCGCCAGCGCGCGCGCGAGCCACGGCGGTGGCTCGTCTTCGAGGAACGGCGTGGACTCGGCGGGGGTGGGCATCGGTCAGAGCGACAGTTGCTGGGAGACCAGATAGTAGTAAAGACCTTGACGGCCCATGAGGGCGTCATGGTCCCCCTGCTCCACCAGCCGTCCGCGTTCGAGCACGAGGATGAGGTCGGCGTCACGCACCGTGCTCAGCCGGTGTGCGATGATGAGCGAGGTGCGTCCCTCGAGCAAGCGGTCGAGATTCTCCTTCACGGCGCGCTCGGACTCACTGTCGAGCGCGCTGGTGGCTTCGTCGAACAGGAGGATCGGCGGCCGGCGGTAGAGCGCGCGCGCGATCGCGATGCGCTGCTGTTGGCCACCCGAGAGCGCGAGCCCCGATTCGCCGATGCGCGTGTCGTACCCGAACGGGAGCCGTTCGATGAAGTCCTGCGCGGCCGCGGCCCGCGCCGCCCAGATCACCGCGTCGAGGTCGGGCTCGGTTTCGCCGAACGCGATGTTGCGCGCGATGGTGTCGTTGAAGATATGGTTCTGCTGCAGGACGAAGCCGACATGACGCCGCACCGAGCGCAGGTCGAGCGCCGCGAGGTCCTGGCCGTCGAAGAGGATCCGGCCGCCGGTCGGCTCGTGCAGGCCCGCGAGCAGCTTCACGAGCGTGGTCTTCCCCGATCCGCTGCGCCCGACGATCGCCACGCGCCGGCCGGCGGCGATGTCCACCGAGATCCCTTCGAGGATCGGCGTCGATTCCGGGCCGCCGTAGCGGAAGCTGACGTCCTGGAGCGTGATGCGTCCCTCGAGCGTCCGCACCGGCCGCAGCGCCGACTTGTCGCGGCCCTGCTCCGGCTCCGGCTCCAGCACGTCCTGCAAGCGGTTGAGCAGCACGCTCAGCCACTGCAGGTTGTCCCAGAGGCCGAGGAGCTGCTGCAACGGCGCGAGGGCGAGCGTCACGAGCGCCGTGAAGGCGACGAAGCCGCCGATCGTGAGGTCTCCCGCCATCACCTGCTGCGCGCCGACCCAGAGCACGAGCGCCGTGCTCACGTAGCCGAGTACCTGCGTGACGCCGTCGTACGAGAGCATCACGAAGTTGGTGCGGAAGCGCTGCCGCGAGACCTTGAGGAACTCGTCGAGCATCAGCTCGCGCAGCGCGCCCTCTGCGCCCATGGCTTTCACCGTCTCGATGCCGCGCACCGCGTCGATCTGCTGCGAGTGATAGCGGCCGCCTGCCTCCTCGAGCGCATCGAACATCGGTCGCAGCCGTGAGCGCGAGAACCAGAGTAGCACGGCGTATCCCGGCGCCGTCGCCAACGCGACGAGCGCCAGGGTGGGACTGTAGAGGAGCATGAGCGCGACGGCCACCACGAGCTGCACGGCGGCGCTCAACCCGCCGACCGCCTGCTGAACGAGGAAATCGCGGACCTGCGACATGCCCGCGAGCCGGCGCAGGATGTCGCCCGTGCGCCGCGCGGCGAAGTACTTCATGGGCAACGCGAGCAGCGTACGCGTGAGGTAGTCGAGCGCCGCCGTGTCGAAGCGCACCGCGACCCAACTCAGCAGGTATCGTTGCAGGAGCGACGCACCCAGCGAGAGCGCGAGCACGATGAACATCCCCGTCACGACGATCGAGAGCAGCGCCTTGTCGGACTCGACGAGGACGCGATCGACGATGACCTGGGAGAAGACCGGCAACGCGAGTTGCAACGCCGCCACGAGCGTCGCGAGCCCGAGGGCGCGCACGAGCAGCCCGGTGTGCGGCACGAGGAAGCGCGCGAGCCAGGCCCAGTCGCGCTCGGCCTCGGGCTGCGCGGCGAAGGCCTCGGTGTAATCGAAGAGCGCGGCGTAGCCCGACCACTTCCGTTCGAATTCCTCGCGCGGGATGCGGCGGCGGCCGAAGGACGGATCGAGGATCACCGCCTCGGTCGGTCCGATCCGCTCGAGCACCACCCAGTGGTTGCCGTCCCAGTGCAGCACCGCCGGGAGCGGCATGCCGTCGACCTGGGCCACGGTCGCCTTGACCGAGCGCGCGGCCAACCCGAGTTGCTCTGCCGCGCCGACGATCGCACGCAGGCTCGTGCCGTCGACGCTCGTATGCGCGACTTCGCGGATGCGCGTGAGCGAGACGGCCCGGCCGAAATAGCGGCAGACCATCCCGAGGCAGGCCGCGCCGCAGTCCATCTCGTCGATCTGCGCGACGAACGGGACGCGTCGTCGCGCACGCCCGCGGGACGCGGAGGAACCGAATGACGCGTCCTCCTCGGCTGTCCCCGGTGCCGCGGCGGTCAGTTCCGGTCCCGCCGCGAGGGTGTCGGCGCCGGACGGGAGCAACTCGTCGTCGAAGTCGAGCGGCACGCGCGCGACCTTCTTGAAGTCGTACTGCGCCACGCGCTCGGCGATCTCGCGGGCGAACTCAGGCGCCTCGGCGATGAGCGCGCGAAAGACCTCGGGCTTGAGCTCGAGCAGTTCGCAGGCGTCGTGCGTGACGACCGTGGCGGCACGCGGTTGATCGGCGAAGACGGAGAGCTCGCCGAACCAGTCGCCCCGTCGCAGATAGGCCAGCGGCCGGCGCCTGCCGTCCTCGTCGTGGAAGACGCGAAGCCGCCCGCTGCGGACGATCCACATGGGACCGGGCGGTTCCCCCTGCGTGACGACGGTCCGTCCCGCCGGCACGGTGACCTCCTCGAGCGCGTGCAGCAACCGGTCGAGCAGCGGCGCCGAGAGCGAGCGGAAGGCGGTGAACTGCCGGAAGAAGGCCGCGAGCTCTCGCTCCTTCGTCTGCATCTCCAACCAGCGCCGTGCTTCGGGGCGCGCCCGGAGCAGTCCCTCGACCACGCCGCGGTCGAGGCGCCAGACGAGCACCTCACCGCTCGCTCGCACGGTGGCCGTGCGCGTGCCGTGCTGGAGCAGCGCCGTTTCGCCGAAGACGTCGCCACGTTTGAGCGACCCGAGCACGACCTCGCGTCCGTCGTCGCCGGTGGTGAGCACGCGCGCGCGACCGCGACCGACGACGAGCAGTGCGTCGGCCGGATCGCCCTGGCGCACGATCACGTCGCCGAATGCGTACGTGACCGACTCGAAGGCGGCGACGAAGACCGCACGCGCATCCGAGGGGAGGAGGCGGAAGAGTTCGAGTCCCTCGAGATGTCGGCGGTCGAGGTCGCCGCCGCTCGCGAACGCCGAGTCCTGAGCACTCATACGGGCGCCACGCGGCGCACGTGCTCAGCCACGAGCGGTGAGGCGCCGCGTGACTCGAGTGCCTGTTCGGCAGCGAGACGTACGAGCGGCTCGGCGAGCGTGGGCAAGCGCTTGGCCCGCACGACGCAGACCACCCACTGCGGCGCCTGTTCGACCGGTCCGACCAACTCCCCGGCTGCCGCCGCGACGAGCGCATCGCGCAGGGCGCCGTCGAGGTCGCCGAGCAGACACGAGCGCTCGACGATCGCGACGCCGGCCTCGCGAGCGACCTCCTCGAGGGAGAGTCCGTCGACTCTCACGCAGGCCACCGCTTCGCGTCCTGCTCCTGCGGTCGCCCAGTGAGTCTCGAGGAGATCGAAGACCATCCAGGCGAGTCGTTCGTGTTCGACCACGCGCTGCAACGCGGATTCGTCGAGGATCGCCTGCTTCCACGAGTCCCAGGTGGTCTCGAGGGTGTCGTGCCGCGCGTCGATCGCGTCGGGACTCGCCGTCCCGTCGCCGGCCCACGCCGCCGGGAGGCGGTCGAGAGCGCGCGCGACGGCCGACCGTCGTGCGAGCGCTTCCGTCGCGTACGCGAGCAGATCGGTGACGACGAGATCCGCATCGGAGGTCGTCTCGTCCCTCTCGCTCGCCTCGCTGTCCGATGGTCCGGCTGCCTCGCCGTCCACGGCGCGCCGTTCGAGCACGCTGATCCGCAGCGACTCCCACCAGTCGTCCACCGAGATCCCCTGCAGTTCAGTCCAGCGCAGGAGCGACTCCGCAGACTCGAGACCGCGCGCGTAGCGGAACTCGGCGGCGAGTTCCTCGACCTCCGCGTCGACTTCCGCGTCCAACGTCGCGTCGTCCGTCGCGATCACGCTCAAGGCGGCGCGACGCGCCACCCGGGGGCCGAAGCGTGGGTCGAACCGCTCGGCCCAGCGCCTGATCTCGCCGCGCGTGACCGGCACACCGCCGACCGTGAGGACGACCGCGTCCATCACGGGACGCGGTCCGCCGACGGGTTCCGCGCTCACTGGCATCGGCAGGGGAAGTCGTTCACGAGGCGAGTATGCACACGGTGGAGGGGGGAGTCAACCGCGGCGCGGCGCGACCGTGCCGACGAAACAATGCAGGCCGGCGGCGAGCTCCATCATGCCGTGCGCCAGCGATGCGAAGTTGGAGAGCGGGACGGGCCGGAGTCCGGCGCGGCGCCATTGGCGCTCAGCGAGCCGGTCGAAGGCGGGGATGCCCCAAGGCAGGTGATAGATCGACGGCCGCCCGCGGTGCATCGCTGGGAGCGCGTTGCAACAACTCAGGTCGATGTTGCCGATACCGACCAGGCGGCGCGCGGAGTCGACGCGCAACTCGGGGAGCGCGATGACGCGATACCCGAGTCGCTCGAGTTGCCGCCGGTAGCGGTCGAGCCGCGGGCCTCGCTGCGCGGCCACGCGGCGGTACTCCTCGTCCTGCAGGCGCTTGCCGAGCCGAGCGGGGAGCCCATGCGACGAGGCGAGGCGCGGATGCGAGAGCACGCCCGACAGCACCGCGAGACCGAGCGCGGGGTCGGTGAGCATCACCGCGGGTCGTCCACCGTCCACCACGCCGAGCGGGCAGACGTCGAGGTCGATGTGATACGACGCCTGTCCGGACCGGACGAGGTGATCCTGCGTGCCGTCGTATCGGGAACGGGAGAGTTCGCCAAGCGTCGCGACACTCGCGCCGAACTCGGCCTCGAGGATCGCGATGATCTCCTCGGCCGCGAGACCGAGACGGCCCATGTTCTCACGGACCGTATCTGCGCCGACGAGGCACGCATGCCCATCGAAGAGGATGTTGCCGCCTTGCCAATAGAGCCGCGAGCGGCGCACGCGCACGCCGAGGGCGCGCCGCGTGCGGCGCGCGTCGAGCGCAGCGTCCTCTTTGCCGCGTTCCGGGCGGAAGCCGCGCGGCACCAGCATGACGGGTGAACCGTCGCGCGCACGGGCGGCCAGAGAGTGATCGCGCGCAAAGGTCGTCGCGGCAGTCGCGACTTCGACGCGGATGCGGTGCGGATCGCGCAACACCTCGCGCGCGGTCCGGCGCAGCGCGTGCGCGGCGCGGCCTGGCTCGATCATCAGCGTGATCGGCACGTCGGGATCGAGTTGCGTCTCAAGTCCGCGCAGCAACGGGAGCACGAGCGGTGCCGCGCCCGCCGCGAGCGAGAGTTGCAGCCGCACGGGGCCGAGCGGCGCTTCAGCCGCGGCGGCGATGAGGCTGGCATAGCGCCGCGGCGCGCGGAACCCCTCGCGCGATCCCTCGGTCCACCTCGGGAAGAGCGCGAGCAGGTCGGCGGGTATGCGAAGGGTCCGCATCTCGTCGAGGCCAAGACCGAGCGACGTGTGGAGCGCGTGGGCGACGCTCACGAGATGGCCCTGCGCGAGCGCGCGGCGGCACCACGTGATGAGGAGTGCCGCCGCGCGTGCCTGCCGGATGAGCCGGCGGGCAGGGATCCGAGGGAGCTCCTCGCGCAGATCGCGCAACTCGGCGACGAGCGACGCGGGGAGCCGTTCTCTCAAGGGTCGAGGCGCTTTCCGCTTCGTTTTCTGAGCGCGCCGCCCTTCACGTTCTTGACCTTCGAGTCGAGCGCATCGAGATCGCGCAGCTTGCTGGCGGGAACGGCCTTCGATCCCTTTCCGGTTGCCTTCTTCTTGTCTGCCATGTTTGCTGTAGCCCTCAGGAAGGTGACGAACGGCGGATCAGGGTTCCTTCTTCAACAGCGGGTTGCTGCGCATCATCCCGCCCTTGACCTGCTTGGACGACGCGGCACTGATCTGCGTCGGCAGGTCCTTCGCCGCCTTCTTGGCTCCCCTCTTCTTGTCCGCCATCCGAGTGCTCCAGTGGAGGTAAGAACCGCCGCCGACATCGGCCGGCTTCGCGGTGCGTGACATCGAGTCACGGCCAGAACATATCCCCGATCTCGTCCGGCCGCAGTGACCGGGGACACAGGCTCGACAGCCGCGCGACGGCGCCCTAGCCTCGGCGCTCATGCCACCGAGCGGTGCCTCCTGATCGTAGCTTCCGCCGCGGTATGACCGCTGGGTAACGGAACTCCTCGGGGTTCGGGCCCCGGCCGAGCCGCTCGCGACGTGCGAGGAC
>JAYTNC010000140.1:0-2096 GCA_043748515.1 Gemmatimonadota bacterium
GGCCCGATGCTCCGCCCCGGCGCCGCGGTCGCGTCACTCACCTACATGGCGAGCGAGCGCGCGATCCCCGGCTACGGCGGCGGCATGAGCTCGGCCAAGGCCGCCCTCGAGAGCGACACGCGCGTGCTCGCCTACGAGGCCGGCCGGAAGTGGGGCACCCGCGTGAACACGGTGAGCGCCGGCCCCTACGCCAGCCGCGCCGCGAGCGCGATCGGCATCATCGGCGCGATGGTGAAGTACTGCGAGAAGAACAGCGCACTGCCGCAGGCCCTCGACGCCTCGGAAGTCGGCCACGCCATGGCCTTCCTCTGTTCCCCCCTCGCCTCCGGCATCACCGGCACGACCGTGTACGTCGACAAGGGCTACCACTCCATGGGGATGGCGGTGGATGGGACAACGGTACCAGTGTTCTGAAAGCGATGAAGGCTGAAGGATGAAAGAAGGCCGCCCATGCGGGCGGCCTTTCTCTTTCCCCTAACCCTCCTCCCCCCGTATCCCTCACCAGCCCCCGCAACCCGCACCCCTCTCCCCCCTCCGCATCCCGCATCAGACCGCGCGCGAATACATCGCGACCGCATTCCCCCCGTACTCCCGCATCCCGACCCGCTCATACCCGAGCCGCTCATGGAACCGCACCGACCCAGGATTCGGCGGCAACAGATTCACCTCCAGCGTCACGCATCCCCACCGCCCCGCCGCGAACGCGTGCAGATCCGCATACAGCATCGCCCCCACCCCCTGCCCCCTCACCCGCTCCGCCACGACGACGCGATCGAGATACAAGAACGTCCCATACCGCGCCGCGAACCACTTGTAGTTCTCGCTCCAATAGTCGATCCCCGCCGGCAGGCAGAGCACGAACCCCACCACATCTTCCGCATCCACACACACCCGGAAGTACGCCGCCCGCGTCACGAGCCACTCGAACTCATGCGCCGCCAGCGCATTCACGTTCGGCACCGCCGCATTGTTCATCGCGAGCACCGCCTCATGATCGGCCGCGACCGCATCACGCACGAAACGGGGGGCGCTCATCGCGCCCCCCGCTTCATTCCCCGCTCCAGCCACGACCATCATCAGGCAGCCATGTCGTCGTCAGCCGTGACCGTCGGCCGCGGCGCCACCGGCGGATCCTCCGCCTTCGGCACCACCGGCGGCTGCCCCGCGCGTTTCGCTTCCTGATTGAACTTGTCGAGGTCCTCCGTGAGGACCTTCTGCACCTTCTTCAACTGCACCTCGATCAGCGACGAGACTTCCTCGTAGACCGCGACCGTCTGGTCGGTCGGACGGTACGGCCCCGAGCCCGCGACACCGGCGAGCGCCGCCATCTGGTTGTTGAGCCGCACCGGGTAGTTGAGCGGATCCTGCCCGCTCTGGTTCTTCACCTGGTAGAGCTCCTTCTCCGCCGCGGCGAGCGCGGCGTTGATCGCGTCGGCCGTCCGCTTGAGCCGCGGCGCCGCCGCCACGCGCTCGGCGAGCTGGGCGCGCACGTTGCGGATCGTCTTCACCGCGTCGTTCGCGGCGCTCGTGCGGTCGCGCACCTGCATGAGAAAGTCGAACTGCGCGACGAGATCGGCTTCCGTCGCCGTCGAACGCGGATCGTTGACCAGCTTGAACGTCGCCACCTGCGGCGTCGCATCGCCCACGGTCATGCGCACCGAGTAGGTCCCGGCCGGTGCCATGGGTCCGCGTGTGCTGCCGGCCCACATGATGATCCCGCGGAACGTGCTTGCATCGGGATAACGCATGTCCCACGCGAACTGGTTGAGCCCCGCCGCATTCGCCGGACGCGTCGCGCCGCCGCCGCCGAAACGACCGCCACCCGCCGGAGCGGCCGCCGCGGCCGCACGCTCGGCGGCGAGCGTCGCCGAGTCGGCCGACTCGTAGCTCTTGATCACCGTGCCGTTGGGCGCGAGGAACTCGAGCTTCACCTTCTGGTTCGCCGACGCGAGGTGATAGTAGACCACCGCGCCCGACGTCGGGTTCTGACCGGGGTTCGACGCGGCACCTGCCGCGCCGCCGCGTCCGCCGCCACCACCGCCGCCGCCCCACTCGATGCGATACGCATCGCGCGGCGCGAACAGATGCGCCGGCTT
>JAYTNC010000141.1:0-9459 GCA_043748515.1 Gemmatimonadota bacterium
CGTCCACGTAGAGGGCCTGGGGCACGCCGCATTTCGCGATCCAGGCCTGCAGCATCTCGGCCGCGCCCCACGTGGTCTCTTCTCCGGTGAACTGCCCCAGCGACTCCCCCGTGGCATCGTCGATCATCGTCAGCAGGCACGCCACCGGCCCCCGGTCCTCCGACCACGCATGGAAACTGCCATCCATCTGCACGAGCTCGCCCCGATGCGCCCGGCGCGTCCGCCGTTGGTGCGCGCGTTTCGACTTCCGCACGCGCGACCAGAGCGGCGCGGCCAGCATCCAGCGCCGCAGCGTCGGCACGGCACTCCCGCTGAAATGCGCGGTGATCAGGGCCACCGCCTGCGCGCGCGCCGCGAACGAGTGGGCCCGGTTGGATCGTTGTCCCACATTGCCGTGGATCAGGCCCTGCGGGCCGCGCGTCCGAAAGCGTCGGTAGATCCGCTGGTGCTCATTGCCGTCCGCTCCACGCCCCCTCCTGTGAGGAGGGATGCATGGGGACAGTTCTACCGAACTCTCACGGGGACATTATCTGTGAAGCACAACAGAGTGGCTGCGGGCGCCCTGTTCGAGCCGACCGACTCGCGCCGGTCATTTGTGCGGGGGGGGAGGGCGGCCCAGAAGTCGTAGCGATCTCGGCGAAGAACGCGTCGACCACTCGCGGATCGAAATGCGTTCCAGCACACTCCCTCAGGTACGCCAGGACCTTTTCCTCGGGCCACCCCGCACGGTACGGACGGTTGGACCGCAGTGCGTCCCAAACGTCCACGACCGAGAACAGGCGTGCCGCGAAGGGGATGGCATCGCCCGCGAGTCCCTGCGGATATCCGGTGCCGTCCCACTTCTCGTGGTGGGAGAATGGGACGTCGAGCGCCGGTCGCAGGAACTCGATCGGCCAGAGCAGCTCGCGTGCGTACTGCGGGTGACGGCGCATGATGACCGACTCCTCGTCGGTGAGCTTCCCCGGCTTGAGGAGGATGCCATCGGGGATGCCCATCTTGCCGATGTCGTGCAGCAGGGCGCCGCGACGGAGATGGATGAGATCGAGTTCAGGCATTCCGGCCGCACGGGCGAGCCGCATCGTCACGTCGGTCACGCGCTGGGTGTGACCTTCCGTTTCCTTGTCCCGCAGGTCGAGGGCACGCGACCAACCCTCGATGGTCGTCTCGTACGCCAGCTCGAGATCGAGGGCGCGCCGCTGCGTCTCTTCGTGGAGCGCCGCGAGTTCATCCGCGCGCCGCTTCCGTTCCGTGACGTCCTGCTTGATCGCGATGAAGTGGGTGAGGTGCCCCTGCCGATCATACACGGGCGTGATGGTCTGCTCCTCGTCATACATCGACCCGTCCCGACGGCAGTTGACGACCTCGCCGTGCCAGACGCGACCCGCGAGGATCGTGTCCCACATCGACCGGTAGAAGTCGGCGGGATGCGCGCCGGACTTCATGAGTTCGCGTGGATTGCGACCGAGCGCCTCCTGAGCCGAGAATCCCGTGAGCTCCGAGAACGCCCCGTTCACCCACTCGATCTCACCTTGGCCGTTGGTGATCACCACGCCGTTCGCGGCAGCCTGGAGTGCGGCGGTCTGGACTTCCATGCGCTCCAGCGCTCGTCGCTGATCGGCGCTGTGGCGGGCATCGCCAAGCGCCTGCTCGACTGCCGCCCCGAGGCGCGCGGGGCGGTCCTTGAGCACGTAGTCGCGGGCCCCGTCGCGGAGCACCTCGACCGCAGCCACCTCGCCGATGCTGCCCGACAGGATGATGAACGGGATGCCGGGCGCGCGTTCGCGCGCGAGATGCAACGCCCGTCGCCCCGAGAACCGCGGCAGTCGCCAGTCGGCCACGATCACGTCCGGTGCCTCCGCGAGCCCTTGCACGAAGTCGGGCTCGATCTCCACTCGCGTCACCGTGGGCGAGAAGCCGTAGCGACGGAGCTGCAGTTCTGCGAGTTCCGCGTCGGCCGGGTCGTCCTCGACGAGCAGGACACGAACAGGAGTGGGCATCAGTCGGCACCGGAGAGAGGCGGCACGTGTCGTACGAGCCGGTCGGGAGGGAGAGGAAGGAGCGCCGCCTCGAACTCGGCGACGAGCGCGGGATCACTCTTCATGCGTGCCTGCCGACGTCCGCGGCGGTCGCAGCATCGCCCAGTCGGGTGGGTCCGCCGAGGCCATGAGCGTGAACCAGATCGTCGTGCCGCGCCCCCGCTCGGACTCGGCCCACACGCGCCCGGCGTGCCGTGAGACGATGCGCTGCACGATGGCGAGACCGACCCCGGTGCCGGAGAACTCGGCATCGGAGTGGAACCGCTGGAACGGCGTGAAGATGTTCTCGGCGAACGCCGTGTCGAACCCCACGCCGTCGTCCCGGACGAAGAAGCGCGTCGGGGCACCGTCGCCCACGACGGCTCCGACCTCGATGACCGCGACCTCGCGCGTGCTGGTGAACTTCCACGCGTTGTCGAGGAGGTTCTCGAGCAGCGTCGCGACCAGGCGCGGCGCGGCACGCACACGCATTCCGGGCGCGATGATGGTGCGCACGCGCCGCTCCGGCGCGCGGGCACGCATCTCCTCGACGATGCGCTCAGCCGTGGCACCGAGGTCGATCTCCACGTACTCCAGTTCGGAACGTGAGACGCGCGCGAGAGTCATGAGGTCGTCGATCAGCAGGCCCATGCGAAGCACCGACGACCGGATCCGCGAGAGGTAGTGCACGCCGTCCGCGTCGAGCACTGCGCTCTGGCTCCGTTCGAGCGCCGCGCTGAAGCCGTCGATGGCGCGCAGCGGTGCGCGCAGGTCGTGCGAGACCGAATAGGAGAAGCTTTCGATCTCACGGTTGGCCGCGACGAGTTCCACGGTGCGCTCGTCGACACGTCGCTCGAGGTCATCGGCATAGCGCTGGAGGTCGACGTTGAGCCGCGCGACCTCGGCCTCGGCCTCGCGATGCGCCGTGACGTCGGTATGCGTGCCGAGCACCCGGAGCGGCTCCCCGGCTTCGTTGTACTCCACGACTCTTCCCAAGGAGAGCACCCAGGTCCATCCACCGCTCGCGGTGCGCAGGCGGAACTCTGCGCGTAACTCAGCGATGCGGCCGGCCAGACAGTCCGCGTACATCGCCGTCATCCGGGCCCGGTCATCGGGATGCAGTCGCTCCATCCACGCAGTCGCCGATTCACCGAACGTCGCCGGATCCTCGCCGAGCATCGTGGCGTATTCCGGGCTCACGACCACGTCGCCCGTCTGCACATCGATGTCGTAGACGCCCTGCCCGGAGGCCCCGAGCGCGAGTTGGAGTCGATCCCTGAGTTCCCGACACTCGCGCGCCACGCGCCGTCGCTCCGAGACATCGCGGCAGGTGATCTGGATCGTGGTGCCGTCCTCCTCCACATACGAGACGGCGCTCGCTTCGACGTCCAAGATGCGGCCGCGAGCGGTAAGCATCCGCTCCTCGACCTGCGTGAAGACCCGGCCCGGCTCGGCGCGGAGCGCCGCGATGCGCGCGCGGAGCTGCGCATGCCGGTCCGGCGGAAACATCTCGAATACGGAGCGTCCGATCAGCTCGTCCGGCGACGAGGCCTCGAGCAGATGCAGGCCGGCGGGGTTGATGTAGGCGATGCGGTCGTGCCGGTTGATGAACACGACGTCCGGCGATTGTTCGACGACTTTGAGTTTCAAGGACTCGAGTTCACGGCGCGCCCGCTCCACCTTCCGGACGCGGCTCAGGTCCACCAGCGCACCCACGGCGCGTATCGGCCGGCCGTCGGCGTCGCGCGCGAAGATCGCGCCCGAGCACAGCACGCACTTCCACGCCCCGTCCGCACACCGAACACGGTGCTCCGCGCTGAGCGCCGACACGCGCTCCTGCGCGAAATCCCGGAAGATCTCACGCATCCGTTGGACGTCGTCCGGATGCACGAGCGCCAGGGCCTCCGCGGAGGTCTGTGGCCCATCGCCGACCGACAGTCCCAGGATCGCTGCCAGGGCACGCGAGACCTCGACCGTGCCGCTGACGAGGTCCCATTCCCAGACACCATGTCCGGAGCTCTCGAGGGTGAAGCGCCATCGGCTCTCGGCGCGCGCCAGTTCCTCCGTCGTCCGCTCGTGCTCGCGCCGGTCGGCGAGCCAGTCGAGTCCGAACGAGATCGCGTCGGAGACTTCCGTCAGGGTGATCACGTCGTCCGGGGTGAAGAACCCTGGTTCCGCCGAATACAGGCAGAAGGCCCCGACGAGCACTCCACGCGCCCTGACCGGGAAGACGCCTGCCGACGCGATCCCCGCCGACCGCGAGGCGGCCTCCCACGGCGCGCCGCTGGCGGCCGCGAGGAAGTCGTTCGTGACCACCGGTTGTCCTTCGCGGACTGCGCGGGCGATGGGACCGCCTCCGCTCGGCTTCGACTCGTCGACCGTCAGGGTACACAGTGCGTCAAGGCATCCGCGCAGGTCTCCGGCGCTAGCCCGCGGCACGATCGCACCATCCGGCGCGACGAAGCCCACCCAGCTGGCCCTGAGGCCTCCGGATTCAACGGCGAGTTCGCAGACCCGTTGCAGGAACGCGCCGGGCTCGGTCACGCGCAGTAGCGCCTGATTCGTGCCGGAGAGGAGCGCGCAAAGCCGATTCCGTCGTGCGAGCGCCTCCTGCGCCTGATGCAGCAGCGTCTGGTCGTGCACCACCGAGAGCAGCAGCGTACGACCATCGAGGTGGATCGGACCGGAATAGACGTCGACCGGCTTGAGGGCGCCGCCGGCGGTCCGATGCGTGAAGCGGAAGGACGCGTACCCTTGATCGAGCGCACGCGCCATCGACTCGAGCGACTCGCTCGCGCCGAGAGGGTTGATGTCATGGAGGCACATCGTCCGCAAGGTTTCCCGGTCCCACCCATAGAAGCGCACGGCGGCGGCATTGGCGTCGACGATCCGCGCGTCCTCCGGCGCGATCATGAGCGTCGGAACGTGGTGGTCCTCGAACAGCGCGCGGTAGCTGCGCGACGAGGTCTCCCCCTCGAACACGCTCCCGTCGGCCCGCCGCCACTCGAGCACTCCGTCGAACGCGCCCGTCCGCTCGCGAAGGGACAGCGCGACCTGTATCCGCGGGTCGTCCGACGAGAGAACTCCACCGCGTTCGAGCGCCCGGATCTGTTCCTCCGAATAGCCGAGCATGGCACACGCCGCGGGATTCGCCGTCAGGATGTCCCCGGCAGGGTCGGTGAGCAGCATCCCGTTCGCAGCATGTTCGACGACTTCACCGAGATGTCCCTCCGACTCCCGGAGCAGCCCGAAGATCTTGCGCGATCTCACGCGATAGTATCGAAGCAGTGCGTACATCAGGAGCGACGACATGCCGACGAACAGCCAACCCTTGAGTGTCTGCAGCCGCGTGAGCGCTTGCTCGTCGTGCGCGATCGCCTCAGCGACACGATCCGACACCAGGATCCATCCGGCGCTGATCGCTCCGAAGAGAAGCGACGCGCCGAGTTCGTAGCTGCGCGGGAGTCCCCGCGAGGCCTTCAAGGTCGGACGTCCTGGACCGGTTGAGTCGGAGGTAGGCATTCGTCAAGAACGCTGTGGCCCAGCCGCCGATTCCGCTGCCGAGGAACCGCCCATTTCATGTAGGGGAATCGCCGACGACGCGACCTCGAGTAGATTCCACCCCGATGGACCTCACCGGCACTCCGAGCCTCGACCCCCACGACTTCCTCCGGACCCTCGCCATCGTCCTGATGATGGCCGCGGGCACGAGCGTCGTGTTCCAGCGCCTCAAGCTGCCCGTCGTCTTCGGCTACCTCGTCGCCGGCATGCTCGTCGGCCCGTTCACGAGCATCCCGCTCGTCGCCGACCGCGGCATCGTCCGGTCGCTCTCCGAGCTCGGCGTCATCCTCCTGATGTTCTCGATCGGGCTCGAGTTCCGGCTCAAGCGCGTCGCCCAGGTCGCCGGCACCGCAGGCATCGCCGCGATCCTCGAGACCGGGATCATGTTCGGCCTCGGCGCGCTCGCCGCGGACCTTCTCGGCTGGTCGCCGTTCGAACGGCTCGTCGCCGGCGCGATGGTCGCGATCTCGTCCACCACGATCATCTCACGCACCTTCGCCGAGCTCAACGTGCGCGGGCGGGTGGCCGAGCTGGTGTTCGGCATCCTGATCATCGAGGACCTGATCGCGATCGTGCTGCTCGCCACGTTGGGTGCGCTCGCGGCCAACGGCGGGATGGGCTGGGAGGACGTGGCCCTCACGCTCGTCCGGCTGGGGACCTTCCTCGCCGGCTTTCTCATCGTGGGCCTGGTCGTCGTGCCGCGCTTCATGCGCTCGGTGGTCAGGCTCGGGCGCAACGAGACGACGCTCATCGCCGCGGTGGGCGTCTGCTTCGCGGCCGCGCTCACCGCCCTCGGGTTCGGCTACTCGGTCGCGCTCGGGGCCTTCGTGGCGGGCTCGCTCGTGGCGGAGTCGGGCGAGGCGCACCGGATCGAGAAGCTGGTGCATCCGGTGCGCGACGTCTTCGTCGCCATCTTCTTCGTCTCGGTGGGCATGCTGCTCGACCCCGGCGTGATGCGCGCCCACCTGGGCACCATCGTGATCTTCACGGTGCTGGTGATGGTCGGCAAGACACTCGCGGCCTCGGTCGGCTCGTTCCTCAGCGGCGCCGGGCTCCGTGCCTCGGTGCAGGCCGGCCTCTCGCTGGCACAGATCGGCGAGTTCTCGTTCCTGATCGCGACGCTCGGCGTCGCCGCGGGGGCGCGCGCCGAGATCTTCACGATCGCCGTCGCCGTCTCGGCCATCACCACGCTCGCGACGCCGCTGCTGGTGAGCAGCGCCGGCTTCATCGCGGCGACGGTCGACCGCAAGCTGCCGCGGCGCCTGCAGACCTTCTCGACGCTCTACGGCAGCTGGATCGCGCGCCTGCGCAGCGCTCCGGCGGTCGAACTGCCGCGGCAACGGCGGCTCGCGCGCCGGCTCGCGCTCGACTCCACGCTGCTCGGCGTGATCGTCCTCGGCGCGGCAGCCGAACGGGGCCGCTTCACCAAGGTCCTCGAGGCGACGTTCGAGATCCCGACCGCGCGCGGATTGCAGATCGTATGGCTCGGCGCGGCCATCATCGCGGTGCCGATCGTGGTGGCGGTCTTCATCACGGCGCGGCATCTCGCCGGCGAACTCGCGACGCGCGCGCTCCCGTCGCCGAAGGGCCGGCTCGACCTGGCGCGCGCGCCGCGCCGCGCCCTTACCGCGACCTTCCATCTCGGGCTGACGTCGCTCGCGCTGCTCGTGCCGTTCCTGTTGCTGCAGCCGCTGCTGCCGCGCTACTCGACCGCCTTGATCTTCGTGAGCCTCGCGTTGCTGCTGCTCGGCACGGTCTGGCAGGCGACGCGCGACCTCGAGGGCCACGCGCGCGCCGGCGCCGAGGTGATCGCGACGGCCCTGGTGCAGGAGCTCAACCGCAACACCGAGGAGCACGACCTCAACCGCACCATGGAACGGATGGTGGTGATGCTCCCGGGCCTCGGCGAGCCGGTGCTCATGACCGTCGGCAAGGGCTGTCGCCTCGACGGCCGCACGCTCGGCGAACTCGACGTGCGCGGCCTCACTGGCGCGACGGTCATGGCGGTGACGCGCGAGGCGGGCGGCGAACGGAAGTCGTTCGTGCCGTCGGCGACCACGCGGCTCGAGGCCGGCGACCTCGTCGCGATCGCCGGGTCGCCGGACGCGCTCGCCGCGGTGCGGGAGATGGTGGATGCGCCGCGCGCGGCCGCCGTTCCGGTCACGGCCTGAGGAAGTTGATGTAGGTCGTGATGATCACGGCGTTGCTGAAGTCGATGAAGAAGGCGCCGACCATCGGTACGACCAGGTACGCGCGCGGCGCCGGCCCGTAGCGCTCGACCAGCGAGTTCATGTTCGCGACCGCGTTGGGTGTGGCGCCGAGCCCGAACCCGCTGTGCCCGCCCGCCATCACCGCGGCGTCGTAGTCGCGGCCCATGAACCGGAACGTGACGAAGTACGCGAAGGCCGCCATCATCGAGACCTGCGCGATCAGGATCACGAGCATCGGGCCCGCGAGGTCGAACAGTTCCCAGAGCTTGAGCGACATGAGCGCCATCGTGAGGAAGAGCGAGAGCGCGATCGTGCCGAGGTCGTCGATCGTGCGCGCTTCCATGCGGAGCATCTTCGTGCCGTCGGCGAGATTGCGCACGAGAGCGGCGATGAGCATCGCGCCGATATAGCCGGGGAGCGTGACGAACTGGCCGAGCCATTTGGAGAGCAGGCCGCCGAGGGCCATGCAGACGAGGATCACGGCGAGCATCTGCAACAGGAGGTAGGCCGTGGGCGCCTCGCCGGCGACCTCGGTGTCGATCTCGGCGTCGAGCGATGCGTTCTCGGTCTTCTTCGAGAGGTCGCTCGCCTTGTCCCCGCCGGAACGCAGCCCGAACCGCGTGATCAGCTTCGTGCCGATCGGTCCGCCGATGAGTCCACCGCTCACGAGTCCGAAGGTCGCCGCGGCCATCGCGACGGTCACGGCGCCGGTGAGCTGGTACTGCTCTTCCATCATCTTGCCGAAGGCCGCCCCCGTGCCGTGGCCTCCGGTCATCGTGATCGAACCCGAGAGCAGTCCGATGAGCGGATCGACGCCCATCGCGGTCGCGATCGTCACGCCGACGCCGTTCTGCAGGATCGCGAGCGTGCTGGCGAGCACCCAGAAGAGCACCACCTGCGGCCCGCCCTTCTTCAGGAGCGCCATGCTCGCGCCCAGGCCGATCGTCGTGAAGAACGCGATCATGAAGGGCGATTGCAGCGTGGTATCGAATTCCATCGCGAGCAGGCCCGACTGCCGGAGTGCCAGCGCGAGTGCCGCGAAGATGAAGCCGCCGATGACCGGCGCCGGGATGTTGAAGCGGTCGAGGAAGCTGACGCGGCGGCGGATGCCGTAGCCGGCGAAGAGGACGACGGCGGCGAGCGCCACCGTCTGGATCATGTCGAGCTTGATGGTCGTCGGCATCGGGAGGCGTGAGAGGGTGCGGGAAGCATGCGCGGGAAGTATGCGCGCGAACCGTCGCGCTGCGCCATGCGCAGGGTTGCTCGCGGGACCGGGAGCCGCGAGTTTGCGCGGATGAGTCTTCATTCAATCGCACCGCGCTCCATGGCGCATCGCGTGGCGCTGGCGACCATCGTCGTCCTCTCCGCCTGCGCGCCGCAGGGTCCGTCCGCCGCCGATCTCTCGCCCGCGTACGGCAAGCGCGTCGAGGGCGACCGCGGCATGGTCTCGGCCTCGCATCCCGACGCCGCCGCCGCGGGCGTCGAGATCCTGCGCGCCGGGGGCAATGCCGCCGACGCCGCCGTCGCGATCGGCTTCGCGCTCTCGGTCACCGACATCTCTCAAACGGGCCTGGGTGGTGGCGGCGCGCTCACCTTCTATGACGTGCGCCGCGGCAAGGCGGAGCATCTCTCGTTCTATCCGCGCAGCGGCAGCGACCCCGCCTGGGCGGTCG
>JAYTNC010000142.1:0-7916 GCA_043748515.1 Gemmatimonadota bacterium
GTACTCGAGATGGTATCCATCCGGCAGCGTGACCGACTCGGCCACCGTGCGCCGGATCTCGTCGACCGTGCTCCCGAGGTCGCGTCCGGCGACGTTGGCTTGCACGACGATCTTGCGCTGGACGTTCTCGCGCGAGACCGTGTTGGGGCCGCGCTCCGACGTGACGCGCGCCAATTGCGAGAGCGGGACGCGTCGGCCGGTCGGCGTGTCGAAGACCACCTGCGCGATCGCGTCCGCGCTCGACCGCATCGAGTCGGGGAAGCGCACGGCGAGGTCGACGCTGCGCCCCTCCTCGAGCACCTGTGAGACGACCTCGCCGTTGAAGGCGACGTCGATCGCTCGCGCGAGATCGCCGACCGTCATGCCGTGCCGCGCGAGCGCCGCTCGGTCCGCCTGTATGCGCAACTGCGGCACATCCATCTGCTGTTCGAGCTGCAGGTCGACGACACCGGCGACGTTCTGCATCGCGTCACGGACCTCCGCGCCCACCGCGCGAAGCGTCATCAGGTCCGGTCCGAAGATCTTCACCGCGATGTTCGCGCGGGTGCCCGAGAGCATGTGGTCGATGCGGTGTCCGATCGGCTGACCGATGGTGACATTGGTCCCGGGGATAGCGGAGAACTCGCGCCGCAACTGCGCGAAGAGCGAGTCCTTCCCGGCGACCGCGCGCAGAGTAACGTCGATCTCGGCCGCGTTCACGCCCTGCGCGTGCTCGTCGAGTTCGGCGCGTCCCTGGCGGCGGTCCGTCATGGCGACCGCAGGATGCGCCAGCAGGATGCGCTCGACGCGATGTCCGATCGCATTCGATTCGGCCAGCGAGGTCCCCGGGACGGTCACGACGCTCACGGTGAGCGCCCCTTCATTGAACTCCGGTAGGAACGCCGAGCCGAGGAAGGGGACCGCGGCGACGGTGAGCATCAGCGCGACGACGGCTCCGGCGATGACCGCGCGTGGCATCGCGAGCACGTATTCGAGCGTGCCGGCGTAATGCCCCTTGAGCCAGCTCACGAGCCGGCTCTCGTGCTCGGTCTCGATCGCCTTGGAGCCGGGGAGGAGATAGCTGCAGAGCACCGGCGTCACGGTCACCGCCACCAGGAGCGATGCGAGGATCGAGACGACGTAAGCGAAGCCGAGCGGGCGGAGTAGCCGACCTTCGACGCCGCCGAGGAAGAAGAGCGGGATGAAGACGACGATGATGATCGCCGTCGCGTTCACGATCGAGGCGCGGATCTCTCGCGAGGCCTCGAAGACGATCGTCAGCGCGCCGCGGCGTTCCCCGAGCGGACGCTGGTGGTCCTCGCGCAAGCGCCGGAAGACGTTCTCCACGTCGATGATCGCGTCGTCGACGAGGGCGCCGATGGCGATCGCCATGCCGCCAAGCGTCATCGTGTTGATGGAGATGCCGAGGAGCTTCATGCCGAAGATCGCGACGACGAGCGAGAGCGGGATCGCGACGATCGAGATGGCGGTCGCCCGCACGTTCCAGAGGAACAGGAAGAGGATGATGATCACGAAGATCGCGCCGTCGCGGAGCGCCTTGACCACGTTGCCGATGGCGACCGTGATGAAGTCGGCCTGACGGAAGAGCGCCGACTCGATCACCATGCCGGCGGGGAGCGTCGGCTGGATCGCGTCGAGCTCCGCCTGGATCCGCTCGGTGAGCGCGAGCGTGTTCGCGCCCGGCTGCTTCTGCACCGCGAGCACGACGCCGGGCTGGGCGTTGACCGCGCCGTCGCCGAAGCGGGGCGCCGCACCGATGCGCACGTCGGCGACCTGCGCGAGCGTGATGGGAACGCCGCCGCGAACGGTGACGAGCGCGGCGCCGATCTCCTCGGCGCTGCGCGCGCGGCCGAGTCCGCGGATCACGAACTCCTGTCCCTTGTCCATGTAGACGCCGCCCGACGCGTTCAGGTTCGACGTCTCGGCGGCATGCACGACTTCCTCGAGCGAGACGCCGGCCGCGCGCATGCGCGCGGGGTCGGCGATCACCTGGTACTGCTTCACCTCACCGCCGATCGGGATCACCTGCGCCACGCCCGGCAGCGCGAGCAGCCGCCGTCGCAGCGTCCAGTCGGCGACGGTGCGAAGGTCCATCGCGGAGCCCCTCGGCGCACCACTCGGCGCACCACTCGCGCTGTCCGTCTTCCACGTGAGCCCGATCATCATGATCTCACCCATCACGGACGAGACCGGAGCGAGCACCGGCGGCGCGATGCCTTCCGGGAGCGTCGCGGCGACGGATTGGAGCTTCTCGGCGACGATCTGTCGGGCGCGGAAGATCTCCATGCCCCAGTCGAACTCGACCCAGACCACGCCGATGCCCTGGGCCGTCGACGACCGGACCCTCCGCACCCCGGTCGCGCCGTTCACCGCGGTCTCGATCGGGAAGGTGACGAGCATCTCCACTTCTTCGGGCGCCATGCCGTGCGCTTCGGTCAGGATCGTGACCGTCGGCGCCGTGAGGTCCGGGAAGACGTCCACCGGCATCCGCCGTGCGGTCCAGGCGCCGGCCACCAGCGTGACGGCGGCGGCGGCGAGCACGATCACCCGGTTCCGCAGCGACCACGCGATCAGTTGATTGAGCATGAGCGGCTGGCCTCAGTGCTCGTGGCCGTGCGTCGGCACGGCCGTGGACATCGATGCGAGCTTGATCTGGTACGGAGACCCGGTCACCACGCGTTCCCCGTTCGCGACGCCGGTGCGCACCAAAGTGCGGAAGCCGTCGCTGCCGCCGAGGGTCACGTCGCGGCGCTCGAAGAGTTCACCGCCCAGCTGCACGAAGAGGAACGGCCGCCCATCCTCCTCGAGGATCGCACTCGCCGGCACGATCACACCGGCGTGACGGCCCGCAGTGGGGACGGCCACGCGCGCGACAGCACCGACGCGCGCATGGCCGTCGCGGTCGACCAACTCGTAGGTGACGGGCACGCTGCGGGTGTCGGCATCGATCACGCTGCCCACGGCCACCACGCGCGACGTACGGAGCACCGCGGTCGAGCCCTCCACCTGCACGGTCGCATTCGCGCGACGGTCGATCCGCGCCGCCTGCGCCGCCGGCACATGCGCCGTCACCCAGACCACCGAACTCTCGACGATCGTGAACAACGGGCTGCCGGCTTCGACGCGCGCGCCCGGCGTGAGCGAACGCGCGCTGATCACGCCGTCGATCGGTGCGACGATCGCGACGCGACCGTCGGCCGTGAGCGTGCCGCCGCCGAGTCCGGTGAGGGCCTCGCGTGCCGCGGTGAGACGGATATCGGCCTCGTGCATCCGACGCTCCGGGATCGCCTCCGCGGCGAAGAGCCGCTTGGCCCGTTCGAACTCGTCCTCCGCTTCGCGGAGGCGCGCACGGGCATCGGCGTACGCCGCACCCGATGCGCCGAGCGACGGCGTCATGCGTGCGAGCACCTGTCCCCGCGAAACGCGCTGACCGATGATCGGTGCGTCAGTGACACCCGCGACCTCGAGCAGGCCGCCCGTCGGTGCCACGACCTCGGCGAGCCGCCCATCGGCGGCGCGGACGTCACCCGGGACTTCGAAAGATTCGGCGACGCTCCCGATCGACGCGAAGGCGGTGCGGAATCCGTCGGTCTTCCACTGCTGCTCCTTGAGGAAGGGGATGCCACCCGCCTCCACCTCCGTCTCGAGTGGCGCCTCGGCGGCGGTCGCGTACACCTGCAGTCCCGGCACGCTGATGCTGTCGCGCGCTTGCGGGCTCTCGACGAGGATCGTGAGATCGTAAAAGCCGGCCTTCGTGAAGCTCGGCGCGGGACCGTAGATGCCCGGGGCGCGCGGCGTCTCCTGCACCACCACGAGCGGCTCGCTGCCGTCGCGCGGTGTGAAGCGCATGGTGATGCGACCGGAGCGGAGCGGCGCGAAGTCGGTGAGGTCGGTGAGATGCACCGCGAACTTCTCCGGTGCGCCGACGATCAACGCCGGATGCTCCATGAAGAGTTCGGTCGAGTCGGTGAAGAGCGTGATGGCGCCACCGGCGGGGCCGGCCTCTTCGGTGGCGGCACCCTCGGTGCCGGAGCGACCGCAGGCGACGCCGAGCGCGACGAAAGGGATGAGGAGCGCGGGCGCGGCGCGCCGTGTGCGGAAGTGGAGGCGGGTCACTTGGAGGAGCTCCGGAGCGGAAGGCCGACGGCGCGGTCGAGCGCGGCGCGGCGGATGAGGGACTCGGCGCGAAGCGCGGCGAAGGCCGCCTCGGCTTCCTGATAAGCACGGACGGCGTCGAGCCATTCGATGAGTGCGATCTCGCCTTCGGCGTACGCAGTCTCGGCGGAGCGAAGGGCCTGCGTGGCCTCGTCACCGAGCGAGGGCGCGAGCGCAGCGACCTGCTCGTCGACGGCCTGTGCGGCCGCGGCGGCGTCGCGCACCTCGAATTCGACCCGGCGGCCGAGCAGCTCGGCTTCCGCGTCGCGTCGGCGACTTGTGGCCTCGGCGGCGTCGACCGAACCGCGGCGGCGATCCCAGAGCGGGAGCGGCAGGATGACGCCCGCCGCGATCCCGCTCAGGTCGCCGACCCCTTCGATGCGCTCCGTCTTGATGCCGGCCGTGAGCACCGGCGTCGGGATCCGTTCGCGCGATGCGAGTGCTGCGTCGGCGAGTGCGGCGCGCGCGTCGAGTCGGGCGGCCGCGAGATCGCCGCGTCGTTCGAGCGCCAGCACGACGAGAGAGTCGGCGGCGCCGATCGGTGCGAACGCGGCGTACGACGTGTCGATCCGGAGCGCCTCGACGTCGCCCTGCGCCTCACGCGAGGCGATCAGCGCGAGCAGTGCGAGTCGGGACGAGCGACGTGCGAGCGATGCCTCGGCGCGCAGCGCCCCGTATCGAGCCGCCTCGAGCCGCAGGCGCCGGTTCGCATAGCCGGAGATGTCGCCGGCGGCGAGCCGTTCGTCGCTCACGCGGCGCGCGCGGTCGAACGCCTCCGCCGCTCGCGAGGCGAGTTCGGCGCGTCGGTCGGCGGCGATGACGTGGGCGAAGGCGCGCGTCACGTCGAGTGCGAGCTGTGCTCCGACGTCGCGCCGCCTCGCGTCGGCCGCCTCGCGTCGGTGAGCGGCGGCATCGCGCCTTGCATCGCGCAGTCCCGGTTCGAGCGGTTGATCGAGCGTGAGGATGTTCTGCGAGTTGCGCTGGCCCGTCGCCGAGGTCTGCTCGCGCTGGAACGAGATCGACGGGTTGGCGAAGGCCGCGGCCTGACGCTCGCGCGCGGCGGTCGCTGCGGCTTCCTCGCGGGCGGCGGACAGTGCGGGGCTGACGCGGGCGGCTCGCGCGAGCGCCTCGGTGAGCGTGAGCGCGCCTGAGCCTGCGGCGATCGGCGCCTGTGCGATGAGACCAGGAGGCGCGAGAATGAGCACGAGCGACGCACGCAGCGCCGCGGAACGGAGTCGGTCGGACATCGGAGTCCTTCTATATTGGTTGTCGTCGAGTCGCGCCGGAGCAGGCGCCGGAGGCGCACGAGGCGCCATCGCGAACGTGCGCACGCCCACGCGCTCACCGTCGGTGGCGCGCAGGCGGATGATCAACCGAGCGGAGGCGCTCTAGGCTGTCGAGGGGAACCGGGCGGAGGCCCGTCGGGGCGCTCGGCGACCGTCGCGGTCGGAGGCTCGGTCCCCGTCGGGACGTCGCCGTCGAGCACGATCGCGACCACTGGTGCGACCACGAAGAGCGCCGCGGAGAACCTCGGCGTCAGGGCCGATCCGATGTCGTGGTGTGCGTGCGCGTCATGGTCGGCCTCTTCGATCGCCGGCCCGTCAGTGACCACATGCAGCGCCGCGAGTGCAGCAGCGTGTGCGCGCTCGTGCTCCGACGCCGACAGGTGCGCCGAGCCATGCGCGAGAGCCAAGCCGGAGGCGGACGACGCCACCAGAAAGGCCCCGAGCAGGCTCAAAACACGCGAGACGACGGAACGGCGCATCGGCAAAGTATAAACCCGGGACGGGTACGCGGGCCAGCGAGCAGTGGGTCCGACTACGGCTTCCAGGTTCCCTTCGCCACCGCCGGCACGAACTTGTCGATGTTCTTCCCCGGGAACGCCACCGTCCGACCGCTCTCCGCGCTCTGGTAGGCGGTCATGAGCATCTTCACGACCTCCACGCCGTCGTCGAACGTGAGCATCGGCTCTTCCTTCCCGAGGAACACGCGCACGAAGTGCCGGTCCTCGCCGGTGTAGCCGTACGCGAGATACTCCTCGGGCACCACCGGCATCACGCCCTGCTCGGCGTTCTGCTTCTCCACGAGGTCCTCGCCCGCGCGGCCGGTGACCTCGCGCGAGAAGAAGAGCTGCAGGCCGCTGTCGAGCGAGTTCCACTTCATCGAGTACTCGGGGCCGAGCAGTTCGGCCGAGAGACGCAGACCGGCGCCGACGAAGCTCCAGCTCGTGGTGGCCTCGCCGATGACCTTGTGGCCCTCGGGCGTCTCGAACTCGATCATGACGCTCGCGAAGTCCTCGCTCGGCTTCTTCGTGTAGTCAACGCCCATGGTCGACTTGAGCTTCTTCGCATACGCCGGGCGCGACCACTTGAGCGAGGCGATATGTCCGGTGACACGCACCGGCTTCACGGTGCTGAGCGGCTTGCCGGGCTCGCAGAGCAGGTGCCGCACCACGAGCGCCGAGTGGCACATCATGTCATTGAGCACACCACCGCCCTGCAGCGCGCCGTTCCAGAACCAGGGCATGTGCGGCCCCGCATGCTCCTCGGCGGCGCGCGCGAGATACGGCCGGCCGGTGGTGGCCGCGCCCCGCGCCCAGATCAGCTTCTTGCCCGCCTCGACGTGCGGCGCGAAGAGCTGGTTCTCGAGGTAGCCGGTCTTGAGGCCGACGCTCTTCACGAGCTTGGCGACCTCCTTGGCTTCGGCGACGTTGCGCGCGAGCGGCTTCTCGCAGGCGATGCCCGTGAGCGTGCCCTTGCCCGCCTTGATCGCGTGGACGATCTCCTCGACGTTCTCGATGCGGGCCTGGTTGGGGCCGCAGAGCCAGAGCGCATCGATCGCCGGGTCGGCGACCATCGCGGTGATCGACTTGTAGGCTTTCGCCGGGCCGACGTCGACCTTGCGCGCGAGTTGCGCGGCGCTCGCGGCGTTCGCGGCGTTGGGCGACCACACGCCGAGCACATCGGCGTCGCGGACGCCCTGCCAGGCCTGGATGTGGAAGCGGGTGTTGAAGCCGGATCCGATGAAGCCGACGCCGAGTCTCTTGGACATGTCGATGCGGGAAGCGGGGAGTTGGACAGCGATAGAGATAGCGTCCCGAGGCTCGGCTGACTAGCGTCCACTGGACGGCTCCCCCACTCCCGTACAGGCTCATGTCAGGCTCGGTCGCACTTCCCATGGATCCGTCGCGCGCGTTGCGGCGCTGGCTCGTCGCCTGCGTCGTCGCGGTCTTCCTCGCGGTGATGGTCGGCGGCATCACGCGCCTCACCGAGAGCGGACTCTCGATCACCGAGTGGCGGCCGGTGTCCGGCGTGCTCCCTCCCACGACCGAGGCAGGCTGGCAGGACGCGTACGAGGCGTTCCTGCGGATCCCGCAGGCGGAGACCACGCACAAGGGGATCACGCTCGGGGGCTTCAAGCTGATCTTCTGGTGGGAGTGGTTCCACCGGATCCTCGCGCGCGGCGTGGGGCTGGTGTTCGCCATCCCGTACGTGTGGCTGCTCTGGCGCGGTGCGATCCCGCTGCGCTTCCGTTGGCGGCTCGCCGCGCTCCCGCTACTGACGCTCGCCCAAGGCGCGCTCGGCTGGTACATGGTGAAGAGCGGACTCTCCGTGCGTTCGAGCGTCAGCGCGTACCGGCTCACCGCGCACCTTGCCCTCGCGCTCGCGATCCTCGTGATCGCGCTCTGGACGTATGCCGACCTGCGCCCGCGCGCGCGCGACGCAAAGGCGACGAACGGCTGGCGATGGGCGACGCTCGCG
>JAYTNC010000143.1:0-5457 GCA_043748515.1 Gemmatimonadota bacterium
CGCACCCGTCGCGAGCACGACCTCCTCGGCGAGCGCGACGTCCCCGATGCGGCGCTCTACGGCGTGCAGACCATGCGCGCGATCGAGAACTTCCCGATCACCGGCGTCACGCTCAAGGATTTCCCCGAGCTCATCATCGCGCTCGCGCAGGTGAAGGAGGCCGCCGCGCGCGCCAACAAGGGCGATCCCGACCTCCCCGACGATGTCTTCGACGCGATCGTCCGCGCCTCCAAGGAGATCCAGGGCGGCCGGCATCACGAGCACTTCCGCGTCGACATGATCCAGGGCGGCGCCGGCACGTCGAGCAACATGAACGCCAACGAGGTGATCGCGAACCGCGCCCTCGAACTCCTCGGCGAGCCGCGCGGCACCTACACGCGCGTGCATCCCAACGAGCACGTCAACCTCGCGCAGTCGACCAACGACGTCTATCCGACCGCGATCCGCATCGCGTTGCACACCGCGATCGGCGGACTACAGCAGCAGATGCGCCTCCTCGTCGCGGCCTTCCTCGCGAAGGGCACCGAGTTCGCCCCGCACATCAAGATGGGCCGCACGCAACTGCAGGATGCCGTGCCGATGACGCTCGGCCAGGAGTTCAATGCGTACGGGCACACCATCGCCGAGGATGTCGAGCGCCTCGAGGAAGCGAAGGCGCTGATGCGCGAGATGAACATGGGCGCGACGGCGATCGGCACCGGCATCACCGCGCCGCGCGGCTACACCGAACGCGTGCAGCGCGAGCTGAGCGCCGTCACCGGCCTCACCATGATCACCGCCCCCGACCTCGTCGAGGCGACGAGCGACACCGGCGCCTTCGTGCAGGTGTCGGGCGTGCTCAAGCGCTGCGCGGTGAAGCTCTCGAAGGTGTGCAACGACCTGCGCCTCCTCTCGAGCGGCCCGCGCACCGGGCTCGGCGAGATCCGCCTTCCGGCGATGCAGCCGGGCTCGAGCATCATGCCGGGGAAGGTGAATCCGGTGATCCCCGAGGCGGTGAACCAGGTCTGCTTCGACGTGATCGGCGGCGACATCACCGTGACGATGGCGGCCGAGGCCGGGCAGCTGCAGTTGAACGTATTCGAGCCGATCATCGCGTTCCGGTTGCTGCGCAACATCAGCGCGCTGCGGAACGCCTGCCTGATCCTGCGCGAGAAGTGCATCGTGGGGATCGAGGCGAACCCGAAGGTGATGCGTGATGCGGTCGAGCGGTCGATCGGCCTCGTCACCGCCCTCCTCCCCGAGTTGGGGTACGAGGTCTGCACGCAGGTCGCGAAGGAAGCGCTCGAGTCCGGGCGCGGGGTGGTGGAGCTCCTGCTCGAGAAGAAGCTGCTGACGCGCAAGCAGATCGACGAGATCCTCGATCCGGCGCGCATGACCGGGACACGGGAGTAACGATGGCCGGCACGAAGCTGGACGGTTCAGGTACGCAGAAGATGAAGACGATCGAGGAGGCGCTGATCACGCTGCAGCGGATCCACGGCCTCGTCGAGCGAATGGGCGTGGAGGTGACCAACAACCGCTCTGCCGTCATGTTCCCGCAGCAGGTGAAGCGGATGGCGACGCCGCTGCAGGGGTTCCTCAAGGGACACTTCGGACTCATCGCGGACCAGGTCTCGCAGCTGATCCTCGCGACGGGGCGCGGAGGCGGCGAGAAGCTCAAGTTGCGCGTCCTGCGCGAATCGGTGGCACAGATCCGCACCGCGCTCGAGATGGCGGCGAGCAAGGTCAAGACGCAGCACGCCGTCGCGATCGAGACCGCGGGCGGGGACGGCTGACCGGTCCGGACCGCTCCCAAGTGTATGCCAGCAATGGGAGTATTCCCCGAAATGCATACGGTAGATTAAGCTTGCCCCACCCGAAAGTGTGGGGTAGTTTTCAGGCGTATTTGTAGCTCCGGAGCCGCGTCGCATCGGCCCTCCGGACCGCGTCCTCCCCCCAGCCATCCGACCCGATGCCGAAGCTGCGTCTGCGCTCGGCAGGACCCGCCTTGTTGTTCCTGGTGGTCCTGCTGACGCTCACCGCCTGCGGTGACACGGAGTATCCCAACTCCACGTTCACCCGCTACACCGACTTCAACAGCGCGATCCTGAGTCTCTGGGACAAGCTCCTCTTCTGGGGCACGATCGTCTTCGTCGTGGTCGAGGCGGCCCTGATCTTCACGATCATCAAGTACCGCAAACGGCCAGGCGGACCCGCGGCGAAGCAGATCCACGGGAACGCGCTGCTCGAGATCACCTGGACCGCCATCCCGGCGATCATCCTCGTGCTCATCGCGGTGCCGACCGTGAAGACGATCTTCGAGACGCAGGCGCCGGCGCCGGCGGGCGCGCTCAAGATCCAGGTGATCGGGCATCAGTGGTGGTGGGAGTTCCGCTACCCCGAGCTCGGCATCGTCACCGCGAACGAGGTCTACGTGCCGGTCGGCCGCACGGTGAGCTTCGAGCTCACGACCAAGGACGTGCTCCACTCGTTCTGGATCCCGCCCATGGGCGGCAAGCGCGACCTGATCACGAACAAGACCAACTACATGTGGTTCACGCCCAATGCCGACCTCGGCACGCAAGCGTGGAACGGCTTCTGCACCGAGTACTGCGGCTCGAGCCACGCCAACATGCGCATCCGCATGTATACCGTGCAGCCCGACGAGTTCGAGTCGTGGGCCAAGCATCAGGCGAGCCCCGCGGTGTTCAATCCGATGGCCGCGCTCGTCACGCCGGTCGTCGCCGCGTCGAACCCGCCGGCCGCGCAGACCGCGCCCGCCGCGGTCGACTCGGCCGCACCGCGCTCCACCGGCTACGTCTTCCCCGCCGAGCAGCTCCCGACGCACGTCGTGCCGCAGACGCCGATCCCGGCCGGCCTGACGTACGACGACGCGCTCCTCGCCGGCGGTGACGCCACCCGCGGCGCCACGCAGGGCTTCATGCTCGGCGGCTGCATCGGCTGCCACGCGATCGGCGGCGTCCCGGGCGCGGTCAGCAACATCGGACCGAACCTCACGCACATCGCCTCGCGCCACACCATCGCGAGCGGCCTCTACAAGAACGACGGTCCGCACCTCGCGCGCTGGATCAAGAACGCGCGTCACATGAAGCCCGGCTCGATCATGAACACGATCGGCAGGGGCGAGTACGACCCCATCATGAAGATGACCGTCACGGCAGGCCTCGACGACCGGCAGATCGCCGACGTCGTCGCCTACCTGATGTCGCTCAAGTAACCCGAGACCCTGACCTCAATGGCTACCATCGCTGCCCCGACGCACGCCGGCCACGCCGAAGCGTCCTCGCAGAACACGGGGATCTGGAGCTGGATCGCGACCACCGATCACAAGCGGATCGGGACGCTCTACCTCTGGACCGCACTGTTCTTCTTCCTCGTCGGCGGGTTCGAGGCGCTGCTCATCCGCACGCAGCTCATGCGTCCGAACATGGGCTTCGTCTCGGCCGACACGTACAACCAGCTGTTCACCATGCACGGCACGACGATGGTGTTCCTCGCCGTCATGCCGCTCAGCGCCGCGTTCTTCAACTACCTGATCCCGCTCCAGATCGGCGCGCGCGACGTCGCGTTCCCGCGGCTCAACGCCTTCTCGTACTGGGTCTACCTGCTGGGTGGCATCTTCATCACGTTGCCGATCCTCTTCCAGATCGCGCCGAACGGCGGCTGGTTCGGCTACGCGCCGCTCACGACCAATCAGTTCTCGCCGGGCCCGAACATCGACTTCTGGGTGATCGGCCTGCAGGTCCTCGGCGTCTCGTCGCTCGCGGCGGCGTTCAACTTCATCACGACGATCATCAACATGCGCGCGCCGGGGATGACCCTCATGCGCATGCCGATGTTCACCTGGATGTCGTTCGTCGTGCAGTTCCTGCTCGTGCTGGCGTTCCCGCCGATCACGGTCGCGCTCGTCTTCCTGCTGATGGACCGCTTCTTCGGCACGACGTTCTACGCGATCGCCGCCGGCGCCGACCCGCTGCTCTGGCAGCATCTGTTCTGGGTGTTCGGCCACCCCGAGGTGTACATCCTGATCCTGCCCGCCTTCGGCCTCGTGTCGGAGGTACTCCCGACCTTCTCGAAGAAGCCGCTGTTCGGCTACAACGTCATGGTCTACTCGGGCATCATGATCGGCTTCCTCGGCTTCGGCGTCTGGGCCCACCACATGTTCGCCGTGGGCATGGGCGCGGTCGCCGACTCGATCTTCTCGATGATGACCATGCTCATCGCGATCCCGACCGGCGTGAAGATCTTCAACTGGATCGCCACGATGTGGGCGGGCGAGATCCGCTTCACCGTCCCGATGAAGTTCGCGATCGCGCTCATCGCGATGTTCACGATCGGCGGCATCTCGGGCGTCATGCACTCGTCGCCCCCGGCCGACCTGCAGCAGACCGACACCTACTTCATCGTCGCGCACTTCCACTACGTGCTCTTCGGTGGCTCGATCATGGGCATCTTCGCGGGCATCTACCACTACTACCCGAAGATGACCGGCCGCTTCATGAACGAGGGCCTCGGCAACCTGCACTTCTGGCTCAACTTCATCGGCATGAACCTCACGTTCTTCCCGATGCACTTCAGCGGTCTCTACGGCATGCCGCGTCGCATCTATCAATACGACGCCGGTCAGGGCTGGGACCTCTTCAACCTGATGTCGACCTACGGCACCTACCTGCTCGCGATCAGCACCGCGGTCTTCGTCTGGAACTTCGTCCGCAGCCACACGCGCGGCGCGGTCGCCGGCGGCGATCCGTGGGGCGCGGGCACGCTCGAGTGGTCGATCCCCTCGCCGCCGCCCGAGTACAACTTCGCGCAGATCCCCGAGGTGACCTCGCGCTATCCGCTCTGGGATCTCAAGGACCCGACGCGGACCGCGGGCGCCGAACACTCGCACGCCGACGCGATGACCATCACCGACGCGCACGCCGTGCCGGTGCACGAAGAGACCGAGACCTTCACCGCGAAGCAGCTCGGCATCCCCATGCCGTTGCCGACCGCGAAGCCGCTCTTCACCGCCGTCGGGCTGGTGACGATGTTCAGCGGACTGCTCTTCCTGCGCAACGACATGTTCGCCGTCTCCATGACGATCACGATCGGCGGTGCCTGCATGCTCATCGGCGGGCTCTATGCCTGGCTGACCTCCCCCCTCGAGTAACCGGAGACTTCGACAGTGGCTTCCCACGCTGCCGCCGCGCCGCATGGTGCACAGGGTGCACATGGCGCCGACGCCGGTCATGACGACGGGCACGAGCACCATCATTACACGACCACCGGCCTCGACAACCGGAAGATCGCGATCTGGGCGTTCATCGGATCCGAGTGCATGCTCTTCGCGTCGCTCATCTCGACCTACCTGATCTACAAGGGCAAGTCGCTCGTCGGGCCGTTCCCGCACACCGAGTACATCAACGAGGCCGGCAAGGTCTTCAAGCCGATCCTCGACATCCCGGTCACGTCGGC
>JAYTNC010000144.1:0-2228 GCA_043748515.1 Gemmatimonadota bacterium
TGAGCTCGACCGTGACCGGCACCGGCATGTATGGATTCAAGCTCGTCGATGCCACCGGCGCGTTCGATCACACGAGCACGTTCGGCAACATCAGGCTCAACCTGCCGAGTTCGCCGACGCTCGACGCGCAGGGAATGCGGATCGACGGCGTCGCTCCGGCCAACGCCGCCTTCGCCGGATCGCGCTTCGACTCGGCGTCGGTGGCGTTCGAGAACGGGTTCGCGATGAAGCCGGCCTCGGCGCGCGTGACGGCCGGCCGCGCGATGCTACGCGTGCGGCAGTACCCGATCGCTTACCTCGAGCCCGCCGGCTGGCGCATCGCGCTCGCGGAGCTCGTGCAGACGATCATCCCCGACACGCTCTTCCTCGCCGACCGTTGGAGCGCGTACGTGGTGCTTCGCGACGCGCAGCGGCAGTTGCTCGTGAACGTCGCCGAGACCCAGGAGGGGCCGCGGATCACGACGAAGGCCGGCACGCCGGTGCGCATCGTGATCCCGGCGCTCAAGGGGAGCCGGGAGTCGGCGCCGAGCGCGCTGATCGCGATGGACCTCACGCTCGAGAAGGGCACCTGGCGTCCGCTGGCCGGTGAAGTGAAGGCGATGGCCGGTGGCAGCGCCGCGGACGACTTCAACGACATCGATTTCCCGTTCGCGCTCGACTCGGTGATCTTCCGCGCCGCGCGCGATGCGGCGCCGAGCTTCTTCGCGCATGGCCGGATCGACATCTGGCCCGGCGAGTTCAAGCCGATGCGCGTCGCGCTCGGCTTCCAGGGCGGCGGCGAGATCAGCGCGAACGTGGAGCAGGCGTTCACCGACGACCTGCCGCTCGTGAACGGATCGGCGCTGGTCAAGTTCCATATCGACACGCTGCGGTTCACCGCGCAGGGCAAGCTCGGTAGCACCTTCCAGTGGCGCCTCGAGACTCCGGGCCGGCTCGCGTACTACGACACGGAGCGTCAGCGGGAATCGGTGCTCGCGAGCGCGACCTTCCGCCTCTCGCCGACCGAAGCGGCGCTGCTGGACTTCCGGGCGAAGGATTCGCTCACGACCATCCGGTTGCCGGGCGTGGACTTGCGGCTCGGACGCATCCGCGCGCCGACGTTCCGGTGGGACTTCCCGAACAAGCGCTTCGACTTCGAACTCCTGTTCGACGTCGGGCTGCAGATCCCGGCGCTCGACAGTCTCAAGCTCCCCGAGATCCGCGACATCCGCATCACGCCGCTGGGGATCGTGATCCCCGCGTTCGAGCTGGCGTCGACGCCGGTGACGCCGGAGCAGGGGAGTCCGTTCGTCACCGAAGTGCAGGAGCTGCGGGTCGGCGGGTTCAGCGTGAAGGCGCTCGCGTACCGCGTGAGCGAGTTCCGCTGGAACTGGTTCGCGAACGCGCCGCCGCCGCAGTTCAACTTCGGCGTGGACCTCGAGTTCGGCGTCGAGGACCTGCCGTCGGGCGTGGAAGGGCAGGCGGCGCGCATCGCGCTGCGCGCGCTCAACGTGGGCATCACCAACGGCCAGCTCACCGGCACGTTCGAGCGGATCGACATCCCGACGCCGATCCGCACGCCGATCGCCGACATCCGCGGCGCGTTCGGGTCGTTCCGCGTGGCGGCGGGTCAGGTGCCCGACATCAGGATCGGCGTGCTGGCGGACCTGCGCCTCCCCGACCTGCTCGCCTGCCCGAATGCGGGCGCGCGGATGGTCTCGCTGGACTCGCCGCGCGACACGCTATTCATCGCGAGCAACGGGACGCTGCGCGGCGCGATCCGCGACGTGATCCCGCGCTGCCCGATGGCGCTCGGACCGTTCGACCTCACGTTCGGGGCGAGCACGGCGCGCTTCGGTTTCAATTCGGCGACGCAGCAGGTGGAGGCGGTGCTCGACGCCTCGGCGACCTTGCGCGTGCCGGGCGACTCGCCGAACGAGACCGTCTCCGCGACCGGGCGGATCGTGCTCGACATCGCCAACGCGCGCGTCGCCGACGCGTCGATCGCGATCGGCGAGCCGTTCTTCTGGGCGCCGGACCCGGCGAATCCGTTCCTCAGGCTCGTCGTGAGCAGCGCCGCGCTCACGATGCAGGAGCTGCGGTTCGGCGCGACGGGCCAACTGCGCACCGCCGAGGGCGCCGGCGTCGACGTGGCGTTCGAGAACGTCGCGTTCAACCTGAACTCGCTGCGGCTCACGAGCGGACGGATCCGCATCACCGCCGAGGCGGCGGTGGGCATCGAGATCCCG
>JAYTNC010000145.1:0-7474 GCA_043748515.1 Gemmatimonadota bacterium
GCCAGCAGCGCGCCGCCGAGGAACGGCAGCGCGATGCGGTAGAGATTCAGGACCGCATTCACGCGGGCAGGGTGTCGAGCGCGGCGCGCATCCCGCGCACGAGCGCGAGCGCGTCGTCGACGCTGGACTCGGCGGCCTTCACGAGCGCGCTGCCGACGACGATGCCGTCGGCGAACGCGCCGATCTCGCGCGCCTGTTCGGCGTTCGAGATGCCGAAACCGACGCAGATCGGCAGGTCGCAGACCGAGCGCAGGTCGGCGAGGCTGCGCGGCAGGTCGGCCGCGATCTGCTCCTGCATGCCGGTCACACCGAGCCGCGAGATGAGATAGACGAAGCCGCGGCCATGCTTCACGATCTCGGCCATCCGCGCTTTGGGTGTGGTAGGCGCGACGAGGCGCACGAACTCGAGCGGCCCCCCCCCGAGCCAGGCCTCGCGCTCGGCATCCATGCCGACGGGAAGGTCGGTCACGAGCACCCCTTGCACGCCGGCCGCGGCGGCGCGCTCGAGCACGTCTGGTCCGGCGGCGAGCAGCGGGTTGAGATAGCTGAAGAGCACGACCGGCACGACAGGACGCGCCTCGGCGACGAGCGCGAGTGTGCCGTCGAGGGTCATGCCTTGGTCGAGCGCGCGCTGCGAACTCCCCTGGATGACGGGACCGTCGGCGAGCGGATCGGAGAACGGGACGCCGAGTTCGATGACGTCGGCCCCCGCACCGGGGAGTTCGCGCAACAGGCGCAGGGAGGCGACGCGATCGGGATGCCCCGCGGTGACGTAGCAGACGAGCGCGCGGCGCCCCTCGGCGCGAAGCCGCGCGAGGTGGGCGGACAGCGAGGCGGTCAGAGGAAGTAGTCTCCCACGCGGATCCCGTAGCGGTCGGGATCGCCGGTCTTGATGATGGTGCGACGGAAGACACCGTCGGCGTCGCGCTCCGCGAGGTCGGCGAGTTCACCGGGGTGCTGCACGTTGCCGAGCGCATCGCTGACGAGACGCACGATGGGACGCGAGACCATGTCGGGCAGCGGATTCGCGCCGTGCACGATCGCGAGTTCGAAGGTGTCGAGGACCACGAAGGTGCCCGCCGGATAGATGCCGAGGAGCGCGACGAACGCCTTCACGACCACGGGATCCATGCCGCGACGCGGATTGTCGCGCATCTCCTTCAGCACGGCCGCGGGATCGAGCGCCTCCGACATGTAGGCACGTCGCGTGGTCGCGGCGTCGAAGCCGTCGGCGACGGCGACGATCTTGCTGTAGAACGTCATCTCGGCCATCCGCAACGAGCGTGGGTAGCCGGTGAGATCGCGCTTCATGTGATGCTGGTACGCGACGAGCATCGAGCGGTACGGGAACTCCGACTGTTCGCGCAGCTGGAAGAGCGCGAGCACCCCGAGCCACGGATGCGCCGAGACGTAGCGCCACTCGTCGTCGGACAGCATGTCGGGCTTCTGGATGATGTCGATCGGGACGCGCGACTTGCCGATGTCGTGGAAGAGGCCGGCGAAGCCGAGGTCGTAGAGCTGCAGGCGGGTGAGGCCGAGGCGTCGGCCGAGCGCGACCGAGAAGATGCAGACGTTGACGCAATGCGTGAACGTGTAGTCGTCGTAGTCGCGGATCGTCGTCAGGCCGATGAGCGACGTCTCCTCGGCGAGGATCTGGTCGACGATGCCCTGCACCACGCGCTTGATCTTCTTGATGTTGGGGCTCGCCCCCATGCGCACCGAGTTGATCACGTCCTTCGTCGTGGTCACCGACTGCTGATAGGTGCGCTTGGCGCGCTCCTTCGCCTCGAGCTCGTCCTCGGGGTCGTCGGCGCTGTCCATCGGCGGGAGGACCTCGAAGACGCCGACGTTGGTCTCGGCGAGGCGCCGCTGGAGCATTTCGAAGCGCTCCGTCGCGGCGCGCCCCTGCGGGTTGGCGAGGAACGACAGCAGGATCGTCCAGTCGCGGGCGCTCGGCCGGTCGACGAAGCGGATGAGTCCGACGCCGGAATCGCGGCAGCGTCCGAGGATGTAGGAGAAGCTCGTGTAGTTGTCGAGGTCGAGCTTCATGCGCGTCGCGTTGAGGAAGAGGAACTCCCCCGCGAGGCGGAACTCGCACTCCCCGTCGCCGTCGATCAGCTGCCCCGAGAGCGTGGTGAGTTCGTCGAGCGCCTTCTGCACGACGGCGTTCTCGACCGGATACATCTTGAGATTGCGCAGCGCGATGTAGACGCCGATCACCCAGGTGCGCCCCATCGCGCGCACGGTGCCCTCACCGAGGCCCGTGGTGGTGGGCATCGTCGTACGCGCGACGGAGGGACGGCCCGTGCCCGATGGGGGCATGCCGGTCGGATCGCTCATGCGGCGCCTCCGCGCAGCGCCCGCGAGACGGCGCTCTTCACGATGACTTCCTTCTCGCCGACGGCCTTCTCGAGCGTGGTGCGCGCGGCGGCCGTGCCGATCTTGCCGAGCGCGATCGCGGCGCAGGCGCGGAGTTCCGGATCCTCCTTGCGCGCGAAGAGCCCCCCCTTCGCGTTGAGGAGGCCGTCGAGATACGGGATGCCGCCGTCGCCGCAGATCGTGCCGTAGAGCTCGAAGATGGCGATGCGTTCGGTGCGGTCGGCGTCCTTCGCGCCCTTGCCCTTCACGATCGCGTCGACCTTGGCGAGCGCGGGGCGATGCGTGCGCGCCGTGAGCGCGCGGATCGTCGACAGGCGGATGTCGCGGTCCTCGTCGGCGAGCGCGAGCTCGAGCGCGGCGATCGCACCGGGCGTGCCGATCTCGGTCAGGGCCGTGACCGCCGCGGCGCGCAACGGGCGCTCGGCGCCGCTGGCCAGCACCTCGCCGAGCGAGGGCACGGCGGCCGGCGTGCGCATCGCGCCGGCGCGACGGATCGCCTCGCGCGCGATGGCCGGCTTGGCGTCCTTCACGAGCTTCACGAGTTCGGCGGTGTTCGACTGCGCGAGACGTTCGGCGGAGGCCTCGAGCAATGGCCGGAGCCCGACGTTCTGCGTGCGGTCGATGAACTCGAGGAGCACCGCGAGCGCGGTCGGCTTGAGCTGCGCGAAGAGCTGGGCGAGGTCCTCCTTCTCGGGGAGGACGCTTGCCTCCTCGAGGGCCTGGAGCATCTGCGCGAGTGCGTCGGGGTGGCTCAACCGGTCGGCGAGCTTCCCGAAGCGCTCGCGATCGGCCGGCGTCAGCTCGCGCGCGCGCTGCATCGTGGCCTCGACCTCGCGCAGCAGGAACGCGACGGTCGAGAACTGCCCGGCCGAGAGCAGGTGCAGCACGAGCGCTTCGAGGTCGTTCGCGACCTCGGTGCGCACGAGTGGATCGACCTGGAGTTCGAAGATGTCGAGCAGCGCGCAGAGCACGAGTCGGCGGAGGTCGAGCTGGTACTCGGCCTGCGTCTGGTCGCGCAGGTACTCGATCTCGTTCGCGTCGAGGAAATAGAGCGTGGAGTCGAAGTCCTCCATGCGCACCATGCCGGACGGCCGTGGCGCCGGCTCGGCCGCTCCGGCGCCGCTCGTGCTCTGCTGCGCCGTTTCCTCGCGGGCCTCGTCGATGGCGGTAGAGAGAAGCTCGTGCGACTGCCCGAGCGGAGCGGGCCAGCGCCCCGGCTCCGCCGCGGGATCGAGGGGATTCGTCGGATCGTGGAGCTCGACGTACCGATAGCTCATGCACTGCAGGTCCTGCTCCCAGAGAATGGTGAGCAGGTCGTCCTCGTGCGGGAGCGCGCGGCGCACGCGCGGGAAGATCGCGAGCAGCTTATCGAGCTCCTCGTTCTCGAATCCCCGCACCAGAGTGAACTCGCGCAGCCCGTCCTTGAAGAGCAGCCAGGGCATCGAATCGCCGCCCTTGTCGGGCATCGAGAACACCGGCAGGCCGTACCAGATGAACTGCGTGTCCGTGACGGTGATGACGAGGCTGTCGAGCTCCTCCCAGAGCGGCACGAACGTCCGTTTGACGTTCTCGAGCGCCTTGAGGTAGGTCGGGTTGTTGTGCATGTACAGCTGGTGCGCGCGCACCGCCTTGTCGAGGAACTTGAACATGTCCTCGACGACGACGGGCGAGCAGGGCGGCGCCTCCCGTTCCTCGGCGGGCACGAGCGGCGCCGTCACTTCGCGCCCCGCATCTCGAGCAGTTCGGCCACCTGCGAGACGTCCTTGTCGCCGCGCCCGCTCACGCAGAGCAGCACCGCGTCGTCGGTGGACCAGCGGCCCGTGTGCGCCGCGATCCACGCGATGGCATGCGAGGTCTCGAGCGCGGGAATGATGCCCTCCAGACGGCTCAGCAATTCGAAGCCGCAGAGCGCGGCGCCGTCGGTGACCGAGACATACGTTGCGCGGCCCGAGTCCTTGAGGAAGGCATGCTCCGGTCCCACGCCGGGATAGTCGAGCCCCGCCGAGATCGAATGCGCGGGATGTACCTGGCCGTGCTCGTCCTGCAGCAGGTAGCTCAGCGTGCCATGAAGGACGCCCGGAACACCCTTGGTGAGGGAGGCCGAGTGACGGCCGGTCTCGAGGCCCTCGCCGGCCGCCTCGACGCCGACGAGCTCGACCGACGGATCGCCCACGAAGGCATGGAAGATCCCCATCGCGTTGGAGCCGCCGCCGACGCAGGCCACGACCGAGGTCGGCAAGCGGCCGGCGCGTGCGAGCATCTGCGACCTCGCTTCTCGGCCGATGATCGCCTGGAAGTCCCGCACCATGCGCGGATACGGCGCCGGCCCGACGACGGAGCCGATGATGTAGTGGGAGTGCGTGCAGGTGCCGACCCAGTCGCGGATCGCCTCGCTCGTCGCGTCCTTGAGCGTGCGCGTCCCGGCCGTGACCGGCACCACGGTCGCGCCCATGAGGCGCATGCGGAAGACGTTCAGCTGCTGCCGCCGCATGTCCTCCTCGCCCATGTACACCACGCATTCGAGGTCGAGGCGCGCACAGACCGTCGCCGTCGCGACGCCGTGCTGGCCGGCGCCCGTCTCCGCGATGATGCGACGCTTGCCCATGCGCTTGGCGAGCAGCGCCTGCGCCAAGGCGTTGTTGATCTTGTGCGCGCCGGTGTGGTTGAGGTCCTCGCGCTTGAGCCAGACGGGGACGCCGACGCGCTCGGAGAACCGCGGCGCTTCGGTGAGCGGCGACGGACGGCCGACGTAGTGCGTCAGGAGATGATCGAGTTCGGCGATGAATGCGGGGTCGGCGAGCGCGCCCGCGAGCGCAGCCTCGAGTTCCTCGAGGGCGGGCACCAGGGTCTCGGGGACGTAGCGTCCACCGAATGCTCCGAACCGATCAGTAGCGACCGACGACATCAGGCCTCGTACGGGCGCGCCGAGCGCGCGAATGCCCGCATCAGTTCAGGGTCCTTGATCCCCGGCGCGGATTCCACGCCGGACGAGACATCCACTACACGCGGCTCGAGCAACCGCACCGCCTCCCGCACGTTCGACGACCTGAGCCCTCCCGCCAGCACCACCGGACAGCGCGCCGACACCCGCCGCACCGCACCAGCACTCCCCGACCAATCGAACGTCACCCCGGTGCCGCCGGAGCGCCCACCGACGGCCGTGTCGAGCACCACCGCGTCGACCGCCGCGAACACCGTCTCGCTCACCGCCTCGAGCGTTCCTCCGGAGACCAGCACCACCGCCCAGATCGCGCCGTCGAACCGCTGCCGCAACGATAGAATGCGGTCGGCGGTCGCGCCATCGTGCAATTGTAGCACATGGAGCCGCGTCTCGTCCGCGATCCGTACGATGTCGTCGAGCGCGCTCGCGCCAAAGACGCCCACACGGCGGACCGGCGACCCCGCGATTCCGTCGAACATCGCATTCGCGCGCACCGCATCGAGCAGGCGCGGGCCTCCGGCGAAGATCGCCCCTGCGTATTCCGCCCCGAGTTCCGCCGCCACCGCGGCGTCGGATGCGCGCGTCAATCCGCAGAACTTCACCTCAGGCGCGACCACGCCGCCTCACACTGCAGAGCGCACGCACGGCGGCAACGCCGTCGCTCGCTGACGAGAGCACCGAACCCACGAGGACCGCGTCCGCCCCGGCCTCGGCGGCGCGTTCGATCTCCGCGACACCGCGCACGCCGCTCTCGTACACCGCGATCCGATCGGGAGGCACGAGCGGCAGAAGGCGCAGACCGATCGCATCGTCGATCTCGAGCGTCTCGAGATTCCGGTTGTTGACGCCGACGACGGCGCCCGGCACCGAGAGCGCCGTCGCGAGCTCGGACTCGCAGCGGATCTCCACGAGACACTCGAGCCCGAGTCGCCCCGCCTCGACCGCGAGCGCCCGCAGGCGATCCGGCGGCAGGGCGCGCGCGATGAGCAGCACCGCCGAGGCGCCGGCGGCCCGCGCCTCGAGCAGTTGCACCACCGAGGTGATGAAGTCCTTCCGGAGCAGCGGCACCGAGACTGCCGCCCGCACGGCGACGAGATCGTCCAGCGCGCCACCGAATCGTGTGGGCTCGGTCAGGATCGAGAGGGCGGCCGCGCCGCCGAGCGCGTACTCCGCCGCGCGAACGGGCGCGTTCAGCGTGTCGTTCAGTACGCCCTTGCTGGGTGACCGGCGCTTGAGTTCCGCGATGACGCGCACGGTCGCACCGCGCAGCGCCAAGGCGAACGGCGGCGGCTTGGGCGCCGACGCCGCGCGGGCGCGCAGGGCGTCGACGGCACCGGCTGCCGCTTCTATTGAACCGGCCCGTTGAGCGGAGGCGCTGGTCAGTTCACCCAGCGGCCCCACAGGCGGCACCCAGTCGGCCGTGGCTTGTGCTTCGGTCAATGTTCGGATACCGTTACTTCGGGTACTGTTCGGGAGTCCAACAGGTGCCGGCCGGAATTGGCCGCGCGCTCTCATCTCCAGACCGCAGGGAACGCCGAGATGCCGCTCACCAAGCGCCAGCGCCAGATCCTGGACTTCCTCACCAGCTACTCGGGCGAGCACGGCTACGCCCCGAGCTTCGAGGAGATCGCCGGACAGTTCAACTATAACTCGCTCGCCACGGTTCACGAGCACCTCTCGAATCTCGAGCGGAAGGGCTACATCAAGCGGTCGTACAACGAGAGCCGCGCGATCGAGATCCTGCCCTCGGACATCTTCCCCAAGTCGATCGAGTTGCCGATCCTCGGGCTCGTCGCCGCCGGTCTGCCGATCGAGGCATTCGAGACCCAGGAGACGATCGCCGTCCCCGACGACTTCGTGCGCCGCGCCGGCAACCACTACGTGCTCAAGGTGCGCGGCAACTCGATGATCGAGGACCAGATCGCCGACGGCGATTACGTCGTGGTCCACGACCGTCCGGCGGCCGACAACGGCGAGATGGTGATTGCGATGCTCGACGACGCCGGCGCGACGGTCAAGCGCTACTACCGCGAGCGGGACGGCAGGATCCGCTTGCAGCCCGCGAACGCGGCGATGGCGCCGATCTACGTGCAGGAGAATCAGGTGCGCGTGCAGGGCATCGTCGTCGGGGTCATGCGGCGCTACTAGCGCCGA